>JAPUEP010000194.1 GCA_027492515.1 Hyphomonadaceae bacterium | reverse complement strand
TGATCTATACACGAACGAATATTGATTTCACCTAACGCAAAATGTCGCACTTATATTCCATAAAGGCGTTAATTTTGAATTGCAATAAAAAGGGGCATACTTAAAACGAAAGAATATATATAAACAAATAGCGCCCTACATTTCTGCGGGCGCATTTGCTTGGGTATGTATTATAAATTAAAGTCGGTATTTAATCTGATCGCTCCAGAAGCGTTCAAGACGTGAAAGTGTTTTGTTAGCACCTTCAAGTGCATTACAATCAACCCCACCAACTGGGTGAACAGTTTTTGCATGACGTTCGAACATTACATCCAATTGCTCACGCACAGCGCGACCATTTGATGTTAAACGCAATTTTATTTGGCGTTTATCAAATGGTGATTTTTTGCTTTCAACATATTCAAGCTCGTGCAATTTTTTCAAATTGTATGAAACGTTTGAACCAAGATAACAGCCTTTAGCGCGCAATTCGCCCGCCGACCATTCATGTTCGCCAATATTATAAATTAATAATGCTTGCACAGGTGTAAGCTCTTCATGGCCGCATTTATCAAGATCGTCTTTAACAACGTCTAACAATTGACGATGCAAACGCTCAACAAGTGAAAGTGCGTTTTTATACACCGAAATTTGTGTGTCATTATCGACTGTTTCGCTAAAGCTACCCCCGATATAATCAGGGATTGCGCCGATTTTAATATTGGCTTTCTCGCCAATCTCTTTTTTAATCGCAACCATATTCATACCCCATGCCAAGTTCTTCGACTTTGGTTCATTTGGGAATGATACTATAAAACTTCTAAAAACTACTTAAGGTGTTGTTTAAACTTGCTTAAGCATATTCAATAAGTCGTTGATAATCATATACTTAACGCATTAACTATTTAGAAATCATAAAAAATTTTAATTTTGAATATTCTAGTAATTTTATTTAGCTTAACAAAATAGATAAAATTTTATTCAAATTTTATTTTGCAAATATGAAATCCCATTATGAAACACGCTTAATAATTAATATTTTAAATTTATGCAGTTTGTAATGCTTTAAATGCAATATCTGGGAAATCACAAAACAATCCATCAATTCCTAATTCAGCAAAAACTCTGATTTCAGCGATTAAATCGCCGTGTATTGCCATAAATTTCGCATCATTTTTATCACCAATCTGGAACTCACTTGGTAAAAAATAATTTTCCGCCCTAAAAGTCCATGGATGAAGTTTAAGGCCAACTTCATGCGCATCTTTTACAAGGCTTGTTGGTGCAATGGACTTATTATTGGCATCGCGTGGCAATATCATGGTTTTTTGCGGTCCAATTCCATAGGCATATTTTGCAATCTCTTTTAGACCTTCTTTATTTGCCATTGCTTTATATGAAACAACCCATTTGTCTTGACTATCCCACGGGCCATCATCTTCTTGCATTAATTGTATAAGTTTTACCTTAGTTTTTTGGGCAAGTTTTTTCAAATTCTGGGTTTCAAAACTTTGAATGAAAACAGGCGAATCAATTGAATTTAAGCCATATTTATCCAAATGCGCCAACAAAGCATCATCATAATAAAGGCCATTTTTTGCAAAATATGATGGATGCTTGGTTTCAGGATAAACACCAATTTCACGCCCTAATTCTTTTGATTTTTTTTCACGTAATTGCAAAACTTCTTCAAAGGTTGGAATTTCAAACTGATTATCATAATTTGTATTATCATGGCGCAATTGCGGAAGTCTTTCCTTTGCGCGCAAAGTTTTTATTTCCGATAGTGTAAAATCCTCCGTGAACCAACCATTCATGGTTTCGCCGTCAACTATTTTGGTGGTTTTGCGACTTACAAATTCAGGGTGTGATGAAACATTTGTTGTTTCAGTGATATTATTTTCATGGCGGCAAATTAAATGGCCATCCTTGGTCAAAACCAAATCAGGTTCAATAAAATCGCAATTTTGCGCAATTGCCAATTCATAAGATGCCAAAGTATGTTCAGGGCGATAACCAGAGGCGCCGCGATGCGCAATTATAATTGGCTTTCTCATATTATTATTCCCCTGCCCCATTTTTACATTCTGATTTTGCAAATTAGTACAAGCACTAAAACTTAGCGCTGCGATACCACCCATCATTTGGCGTCTGTGTATTTTCATTTTTACTCCGTGGGTTAAATTATTCGGCTTTAAACCACGCGTCAATGACATAAATTTGACATTTGCCTATTGAAATAGGTTCAAGTCAGCTTATTGTTAATTGTTTTTATGGGGAAAAAATATGATTGCAAAAGTTTTTAAACGCATTGGCTATATTGGTTTTTGCGCTTGTTTTATTCAAACTACATCTTTTGCAAAGCCATTGGAATTTGGTTTAAACAAAACACAAATCAACAGTTTAAATCAAACAATCAATGATAATTTTGACAATATAATAAATAATACAATTGACCTTACCCAAACTGCCGCGCCGCCATTTAAAGAATCTAATCGCGCCAAAAAATTTATGAATCTATTAAAACAAGCTGGCCTTAAAGATGTTGAAATGGACGAAGAAGGCAATGTAATGGGAATTCGCGCCGGCAAAAATAATGGCCCTTTATTGGTCGTTGCCGCGCATCTTGATACTGTTTTTGGCGCCGATACTGACGTAAATGTAAGGCGTGATGGCAATCGCCTTTATGCCCCCGGTATTGGCGATGATACGGTTTCTTTGGCTATTATGCTTGAAATTATCAAAGCGATGGATAATGCCAAAATTCAAACCAATTATGATATCTTATTTGTCGGCGATGTCGGTGAAGAAGGCCCAGGGAATCTGCGCGGCGTGCGTTATCTTTTCCAAAAGGGAAAATATAAAGACAGAATCAAATATTTCCTAAGCCTAGAGCCGGGTTCTGGTGGCGGCTATGTTGATAGAGCAATTGGTTCAAAAAGATATAAGGTTGAATTTGATGGTCCGGGTGGTCATTCTTTTAGTGATTTTGGTATCGTAAGCCCTGCCTATGCAATGGCTGATGCAATAACAAGATTTTCAAATTATCCTGTGCCAACCAAAGATCAAACTACATTTAACGTTGGGATAATTGAAGGTGGGACATCGGTAAATTCAATTCCACATTCTGTTGCAATGACGGTTGATATGCGTTCGGCTTCGAATGTTGAGCTTAATAGGATTTCGGAATATTTCCTTGCGCAATTGCCAATTGCGGTTGAGAATGAAAATTCGAAACGTGCATTAAATCGCGGCAAAATTTCATATAAAGTTACCAATATCGGCGAGCGTGCAAGTGGATTTACGCCAAAAGATAGTTTTATTCAAAAATCAATCATTGAAATCTACAAAGCAAACGGCCTTTCACTGGAAACAAGCGCAAGCTCTACTGATTCCAATATGCCAATGAGCATGGGAATAGAGGCTTTAACAATCGGATCTGGTATAAGTAGTGATGGCGCGCATTCACTTAATGAGTTTATTGAAATTGATAAACCAAATAATGTGAAATCAATTGTGGCAAACATTATGCTAATTAATGTTTTAGCAAATGGAAAATAATTTCAATTCTTTTATAATGTATCATGAGTGAAATTTCAGCAAACCGTTTATTCCCGTTTTCGCGCCCAAGACGTAATCGTAAAGCCGATTGGTCGCGCCGCCTTGTTCGTGAAAAAGAATTATCAATCAATAATTTAATTCTTTCAATGGTCATCCATGACCGCGATGAACCAAATGAGCCTATTCCATCAATGCCGGGGGTTTTCAGGCATAATCTTGATAGCGCAATAAAAACTGCCATCGAGGCGCAAAATCTTGGCATACCAATGATTGCCGTCTTCCCGCACATTAGCGCATCAAAAAAAGATGATAATGGCAATGAGGCACTTAATCCCGAAGGGATAATTCCAACTTTTGTCTGCGAAGTAAAAAAACACGCGCCAAATATTGGAATTATGTGTGATGTGGCATTAGATCCATACACAATTCATGGTCATGACGGCATAATTGATGATGACGGCTATATGCTTAATGATGAAACCACGCACATGCTTGTGCAGCAGGCTTTGTTGCAGGCAAGTTGTGGCGCGGATGTTGTTGCACCATCTGATATGTGTGATGGGCGCATTGGTGAAATTCGCGATGCCTTAGAAGAAAATGGATTTATAAACACCCAAATAATGTCTTATGCCGCAAAATATGCATCGGCATTTTACGGGCCATATCGTGATGCGATTGGTTCAAAAGGTGCATTAAAGGGTGATAAAAAAACTTATCAAATGGATCCTTTAAATACTGATGAAGCCTTACACGAAGTTGCCCTTGATATTGCTGAGGGGGCGGACATGGTAATGGTAAAACCTGGAATGCCATATTTGGATATTTTATCGCGCATTAAATCAGAATTTAAAATGCCAACCTATGCGTTCCAAGTATCTGGTGAATATGCGATGATGGAAGCTGCGATTGCCAATGGTTGGCTTGATGGCAATCGTGCAAGAATTGAAGCTTTGCAATGTTTTGTTCGCGCAGGTGCCGATGGAATTATAACTTATTGGGCACTCGAAGCTGCTAAAATTTTAAAGGGTGAAAAATGAAAAACAATATAAAAAATACTTTACTTGCCGTTTTTTTGATTGCTGCATTTCAATCACCATCGATAATATATGCACAAAATGCAATTATTAACCCGCCAATGGTTGGCGGCGATATTGATGCAAACGGATGTAAACCATCAACTGGCGCATCGTGGTCAAAAGTTTTAAATCGCTGTGTGCGTGTATGGGAGGTTGGGGTTCACCTTCAATCTTTTAATGCGCCATATGATTATCAAAATAATATCATTATTTTCCAAGGCAAAAACCGCCCTGCAGAATTAGTTGGTGCGGATTTTAAAAATATCATCCTTAAACCAAATGGTTCACATAAATGGATTAGTGATGATAAAACTATTATTGCCAAACTTGTTGATTATGATGCCAAAACGATATCGCAAAATAATGCGGCAAATAATAATGTTCCCAAAAATGTCCGTAAAACTATAAAAATATGGAAACTTGTAAAAGGTGCAAAGCCAAAACCAATTGGTCAAGCAATTGTGCTTCTCAATAATTAAATTTAACAAATAAAAACCAACCCTTAACTAATTTGGTGCATTTTATCCAAATCTGTTAAGGGAAATTTGGTTTATGGCCGCAAATCGACCGATTATTGTTAAAAAAATCAAGAAAATTGCTGGTGGGCATCATGGTGGTGCTTGGAAAGTTGCTTATGCAGACTTTGTGACCGCGATGATGGCATTTTTCCTTTTGATGTGGCTTATCAATACAACATCGCCAGAACAAAAACGCGGTATTGCTGATTATTTTGCCCCTGCTTCTTTATCCGCTTCAACTTCTGGCGCAGGCGGTATTTTGGCAGGTACCGCCCTTGGCGAAAGCGGTGCGATGCAAAAGGGTTCTGCGCCAATGCTTGATGCGCCATCTGCACCACAAGAAGAAGCGGCTGCAAAAGCACAAAAAGATGCTGAAGAACAGGCAAAAGCACAAGAAGAAGCCAATGAATTCCAAATGGCTGAAATGTCTATCCGCCAAGCTTTACAAGATTTACCGGAACTTTCAGAATTATCACACAATATTATTGTTGACCAAACCCCTGAAGGTTTAAGAATACAATTAGTTGACCAAGAAGGTAAACCAATGTTTGCCCCTGGCTCTGCTGAACCAAATGAAAATGCGAAGACTTTATTGCGTGCCGCGGCGCGCGTTACTTTGCAATTGCCAAATCAGATTATTATTTCTGGTCATACTGATGCGGCGCCTAATCCTGATGGCGCAAATTCAAATTGGGAATTATCGGCAGCGCGCGCAAATTCAGCGCGTAAAGTTCTTATGCAAGCTGGCCTTCCTGAAACACGCATTTCACAAATTACAGGTAAAGCTGGTTCTGACCCTTTATTCGCAGATGATCCATACCAGCCAGCAAATCGCCGTATCGCAATTATTCTTAAACGTGCTGCGCCGCCATTACCGGTTAATTCTAGCCTTTAACTTGCATTCAAATGAATTTTTGATAAAGCATAAACATGTCTAGCGATATGTTTCCAAAAGCTGATGATCTTTTTGCCGATAAAAAACTTCGCTTTTATCTTACAAGCCCGCTTGAGTGCCCTTACCTTCCCGATAGATATGAACGCAAATTATTTACTACTTTAAATGATTTGGACGCACATTATCTGAATGAAACACTAACACGCGCAGGCTTCAGAAGATCGCAAAATATCGCATATAGACCTGCATGCGATATGTGCAGTGAATGCGTTTCAATAAGAGTTTTGGTTAAGGATTTTGAATTTAACAAAAATTGGCGCCGCATTTTAAAAATCGGCAAATATATTGATGCACAATCAAACTTTCCCGACGCCAATGAAGAAAGATATGCATTAATCAAAAAATACCTTAATGCGCGCCACCTTAACGAAGGTATGAGCGATATGGATGGTGAAGATTTTATCGCCATGCTTGAAGAATGCACAAGCTATACGCGCATAATTGATTATCGTATAAATCAAGATTGTGAACTTGGTAAAAAAGGGCAATTAATTGCGTGCCTTTTGCTTGATGAATTAAATGACGGAAAATCACTTGTATATTCCTTTTACGATCCTGATTTACAAAAACATTCCATCGGTTCTTATATAATTTTGCATCAAATAGATGATACAAAGCAAAGTGAACGCGATTATTTATATCTTGGATATTTGATAAAAGATTGCCGTAAAATGGCATATAAATCACGTTTCACACCCTATGAACGCCTTGGGCCACGCGGGTGGGAACGCCAAGATAATGTTGCAAAATAACACCATTTAATAACCGCAATAATTTTTGGTTAAGATTCATTAACCAAATCAAGCCATGAATTTCCTGTGTAAGCCACATTGATTCCATTTAGGCTTTAGGGAGTTTTTTAAGATGCGCGCAAAATATTACGTAGCAGCAGCTTTATTGGCAGTTTTATCATCACCTGCTTTAGCAGAAGGCTATTCATCACCTTGGATTTTTTCGGCAAATTTTGGCACCGAAATTCAAACCTCAGGCAATGTTTTAAGCGCGGCAAATTCTTCTTCGCTAAATATGAATACCATTAATACAAACCTTACAGGTCAGGGTATTATGCACCTTAAAGGTCGTAAATTCTCTGATATGTATTACCCTTCAATGAAAGCATCAGTTGAAGTTCGTTACGCACTTTCAGACCTATCTGAAATCTATGGTTCAATTGGCTATTTAAAAGCCCAAAGCCGTTATATGCGTGACCTTGGTTGCTTGGAACAAGGGGCAAATACTTGCGCACTTCAATTGCAAGGCCATCTAAAAGATTTAACCCAAATCAGCCTTGAAGCAGGTTATCGTCAATGGTTTGGCACTGGCCTTTTATCTGAAGCGATTAGACCATATTGGGCAGTTCATGGCGGCCTTACACAAACTGGTGCAATTCATGGTGCATTCTATGCGGGCACAAATGGCCTTGGCCACTGGAAATTGTATGATAAAGGCTATTCAGCAACAATTGGTGCAGATTTAGGCGCATCATATACAATTTCCGATACCGCAGAATTAGCGGCTGAAGTTGGTGTGCGTTATACTGGAAATCTTAAAAAGCAATCGGGTGATTTGAACGCACTTGGCCTTGCGGCGGCGCTTGATGATTCGCATGCAATTAGCATTCCTGTTAATCTTCGTTTCCATACTACTTTCTAAATATACGTAAATACTATTCAAAAGCCCCCATTTGGGGGCTTTTTTATTGGGTTCACACAGAAAATTAATCCGAAATTAACTAAAAAACCAATATAAACACCTGACTTTAAGAGGTAGGGATATGCGTATTCGTTCAAGTTTAGTAATCGGCCTAATCGGCAGCATAAGTATAGCATCAATGGCAATGGCGGATGGCGACAATCCATCATGGCATTGGAGTGGTGATCGCACAGCAAAAAAAGTAAGAAAAGCACCTGCTAAAAAGCCTGTTGCTAAACCTGCTTATGTTGCACCGAAACAAAAGAAAGTTGTTGATTACAACCCGCCTGTTCCGCAAACTTATGAACCTGCGCCGCAATACCAGCCACCTGCACCTGTATATCAGCCGCCGGTTCAAACTTACCAACCACCACCGCCACCACCTGTACAGAATTATAGTGACGCAAATTCTTCTATGCGCTCATATTCACAACAAACTTATGTTGCGCCACCACCACCACCGCCTGTTGCTGTTGCACCTGTTGCAGTTGCCTATGGCGCTTCACAGAACACTGTTCAAAAACAATCTTCACCTTGGGGCTTTGCGGTTTCAGCAGGTGTTGAAAGCTTTATAGGTGGAAAATTTGTTCAAGCGGCAAATAGTGCAGTTTTTGATGGTACTGTGTTTAACGCTTCTATGCCTGGCAATGCAAAAATGTATTTAAAAGGTCGCAATTTCGGCGATATTTACAAACCTGCATTACGCACTGCACTTGAAATCCGCCACGCTGCGGGCGAATATAGCGAATATGTTGCAAATATATCATACCTACATGCGCAATCA
>JAPUEP010000193.1 GCA_027492515.1 Hyphomonadaceae bacterium | reverse complement strand
AGACAGCGCAGTGGTAGGTACAAGCCCATCTACTCGCCAACTGGCTGCGTTGGTCGCGTTCAGTTCGAGCAAGTTCCAGCCGTTGATATATAAAAGCAGCTTACCTTGAGAAGTGGTTTGCCGCTGGACATAAAAATGCAAGAACTTATTATTTTGATTGATCGCCACAGCTCCATTTCCGAACTTCAAACCCGCAGCATACCAAGCCATTGGACGCACCTTCAGGTTAGATGTGCTAGTCAGCGCACCCAACGGCGTACTATTTGACAGAATCTGCACAGTGCTGCCGCCATCAATAAAGCTACTTGAGCCACTTAGGTAATTGTCACCAAAATAACGGATGTCCTGAGCTTGGGATGAAGTTGACCACATGGAAATGAGCGCCATAACGGAAACGCCAAGAGATCCGCGGAGAAACCAGTTAAGCTGCTTTGCAAACGTACTCTTAGACATTATTTGACCTCCAAAACTAACTGCAAACGTAATGTAATGCATCGATTCACTACAATAATGGCTAGTTTATTTTAAGTTATTGTCAAGTACAATCTTGATACCATTCAATTATTTTATAATAATTGCTACCACAATACGCGTCAGAAAACTGTACCAATGCGTAACTAACGGGGAACAAGTCTGGCTTCGGTACTGGTATATTTTCAAATTAGTCAGAAGGCAGTATCCTAGTTTTAAAGCCCAGAAGTCCAACGCGCGTTTTTATTGCTGCATTAATGAATGAAGTTATTTAACTTTACAGAGAATGCTGGCGACCCAAAGGTAATTTTTAACAGTCAGCGTTTTGCAAATAATAGCATACGCGTTGTTACCGCGACACGCGCTAAGGCTAGCACTCGCAACAAGCCTGATGAGAAGTTTCGTCTATTCATCAACTAGGACTAGAAGTGGATTCGATAAAAGAAGCTAAATTTTAGAAATGGAGTGTTGGGGCTGCCCAATCAGTACCCACCTCGGTTAATCATCTTGAGCGTGTGAATTTTAATTTTTAAAGTTTAATTTTAGACACTGGTCGTTCAAAAAAACGATAAATCACAATTCCGACAATGCAGCACAGCGCAATTACAAGAAAAATGGTTGTGTAAATGACTAAGGCCCCCAATCCCACAATTTTGGGTAGAACAAATCTTTCGACCAAGATGGCAACATATGCATGGGACAGATAAATTGAGTAAGATGCGTTACCAATTGCAAGAAGTGGTTTAGACTTAACCACAAAGCCACTGTTCTCAAGCACTAACGCGATTACTACTAGAGCTGCCGAGCTCGTTGCGACAACCAAAAAATGTAGATTAGTAAAAATGAGAATATAACCGCTGGCACAGGCCAAAACAAGAAGGGATTTTGTCATATTTGGATGAAGTGAGCGTGGAAATTTTGACGCGACAAGGCCAATAATCATGCCAAAACAAAAATTTATAATTCTTGGATTGGTGTAAAAGCTTAGTATCCCTAAGTCGCGATCTGTCAGAAAAGGAACCATAATTAGTGCTAGCAATACCAAGTTGGTAAATATCAGCGCACGGTGCAATTCTTTAAATAAAAGGCCAATAGCAAACACTAAATAAAAGAACATCTCTAAATTTAACGTCCAGCCGACATATACAATCGGGAAAGCCTCTGTCGAATTCCGCATCCACGGAATAAAAAATAGCGACTTTAAGATTGCAGCAGTATCTATTTCCCCAGCGATAGACGGCATTAGCTTAGGGGCGACAAACGCAATTAAACTGACCCCAAGCGTAACAATCCAATATAGCGGCACAATCCGAATGACACGCCTTTTCATAAATTCTAGCGGTTTAGGCGCTCTATTCTTGCTTATATGAACCATTATAAAGCCAGAAATGACAAAGAACAGATCGACCCCAGAGTGACCAAACGACTTTAACCCGACATGTTCTAGCAAAAAACCCAAATGTACGAAGATGACGAGTATAACTGCGTAGCCTCGTAAAACTTGAATATTGTTCAGCATAGTTCCGTCCGGATATTTAGAAATTCAAAGTTAAGACAGTTAAGTGCGAATAATATCCATCAACACTAAACCTAGATAAGTTTCTTAATCTGCGCAATTTAATATTTCGTGAATTGATAGCTTGGTAAGTGAATATTAGATTTCATCAAACCGCTCAACCTATGGAACTAGCGCGCGACATTGGGCTTGGAACTACGGAAACTGCATTTGTCACAATGCCCAATGGAATGTCGCCAGCTCTATGGTTAAGCGGTTTGATATTAGGAAGTCAACAAGAGATAAAACAAAAATTGCTATTGAGGATTTTTTGTGTAACTAGTAAGTGTTTTTTGAGAGATTTCCGTGCTATCCATCACCAAAACGATAGCCTATTCCTGGTATTGTTATTATATATCGAGGTGAGAGTGGGTTATCTTTTAGTTTCTCGCGCAAATGTTGTGTATGAACCCGCAAATGGTTGCCGTGGTCGTCAAAATTCTTACCCCAAACCTCTTTTAGAAGATGTGACCTCGTAATAAGTTTCCCTGAATTCTTTACTAAAATAGAAAGCAATTTATATTCGAGTGGTGTTAAGTGCACTTCTTCTTCACCTACAAATACACGCCTTGCTGCGAAGTCTAATTTGAAATCTTCATGCTCGAAAATATTATTTGCCTGCGAATTTAATTTTTGGCTATGGCGCAGTGCAACTTTAATACGCGCAAAAAGCTCACCAGTATTGAAGGGTTTGGTTAAATAATCATCTGCGCCATTTTCCAAGGCTTTTATTTTTTCTGCTTCAGCTTCGCGTGCCGATAGAACTATTATTGGGATTTGTGACCATTCTCTGATTTCCTTTATCAAATCTTGCCCATCTAAATCTGGAAGGCCAAGATCTAGAATGATGATATCGGGGTGGTTGGAAATTATTCTTTGTATGGCCTCTTTTGCACTTTGCGCTTCGATAAAGCTCATGTCATTGGTCGTGATGGCGGATTTCAGATATTTGCTTATCTGTTTATCATCTTCAACAACAAGGATTGATGATGTCATTTTGCGCCTCCCTTAATTCCAAAAAGCGTGAATGAGAAACATGCGCCTTTTCCGCTTATATTATTATTGGCTGATATAGAGCCTTTATGAGCTTCAATAATGCCTTTGCAAATCGCAAGCCCAAGGCCGACGCCAGAATTAAGCCTGTCGTTTTTGTTTTGGGCGTCGGTTTTGAATTGTTCAAATAAGGCATCTTTAATTTCGTCATTAATGCCGGCGCCATCGTCAATTATGGAGACTTTAACGCCATCTTGTGTGCCTCTAATATTGACTTCTATCGTTCCATTTTCCGCGGTATGGCTTATCGCATTTTCTAAAAGATTATTTACTACTTGCTCTATAAGTCCGCCATCCACATAAATGGGCGGTGTAATCCCTGAAAGTAAAGTATTTATTCGTCTTTTACCCTTCTGACGTTCAATTTTTTTGATAGCGGCCCCCACAATCTCCTCTATAGTATATTCGCTTTGATTTAGTTTTATGCTTCCAGAAGTTAGGGATGCCATTTTCAACAAATCAGATACAAATCGCTGTAATCGCTGTAATTGTTGATATAGAGCGACCATCTCATTCATTACTTCGCGCGGCATAGTTTTCCTATGCTTCAAGACATTGCTGGCCATGCCATTCATTACCGTGAGGGGCGTTCGCAAATCGTGTGAAAGTGATGACAATAGAATATTACGTAATTTTTCATTTGCAGCCTCAACTTTCGTTATGGCGGCTTCATCAGAGCGTTTGGCGCGCGCAAAGGAGCTCGCAATGAGATTTGCATAAGTTTCAAATGACTGAATTTCTAAATTCGAAATTTCGCCACTCGCGTCATTATTGATATAGCCTATTACACCTATATTTTCACCCTCTGCCACTAAAGGAATATAAAGCGCATTAGATGAGGGTGATGTGTCTGTTCCACGCCCTGCATTTTGGCTATTTTTAATAACCCAGTCGATTGTGCTTTGTTCTTTAATATCCAATGCAATTTTTGGGTTTAAAAGGAATTTTAGTTTGCCATTTTCGTTTATAGCCAAGATAATTTTGAAATTGGTTGCGTCTTCGAGATGTGTCTGCGTAAATTGTGCCATTGCTTCAATTCCACGTGCAACCGAAAGTCCTTTTGTTAGGCCATAGAGGATTTGTGCTTCTTGTTCATCCTTGCGCGAAAGCTTTACTAGGCGTGATAGTTTAGCGGTCATAGAGCCGACAAAAAGCGATGTTATAAGCATTAATAAGAAAGTATAACGCGAAGATTGCTCATAGAAATCGAGTGTTAAATAGGGTTTGCAGAAAAAGAAATTATAGGCGGCAACGCCTATCACACTCGAAAAGACCGATGCGCCAATTCCAAAACGCGCCGCAATTACGAATATTCCCGCGATGAAAAGAACCGTGAAAACATTGGCATCAACAATATCGCGAAATGGCAATCCTATAAGAGTGCAAGTTAAGATTATTAAGATGGACCAAAAATAAGCAGAAATTTGGAATATGCCGCCATTTTTGGGCTTTTTCTTTGTCGTAGTCGCAAACTTTTCATCGCTCTGATTCACTACATTGATTTCAATTCCATTTGCATTTTCAACCAATTCAGAAGCTAAACTTGGCATGAATTTGAAAAGTGGAATACGCTTTTTATGCCCAACAATAATACGCGAAAAGCCATTACTTTCTGCAAAGTTTAAAATATCTTTTGCAGCATTGTTGCCATTAATCCTAATTATCTTCGCGCCCATTTTTTCGGCAAGACGTAAAAGCCGCTCGATGCGCAAAATCGCCTTCTCATCAAGATTGGCACTCTTATCGGTTCGGATGTGAAGGGCATACCAAGGTGCCTTGGAAGAATTGGACATACGCTTGGTTTTACGAATTAGGGTTTCAGACACGGGGTCTGGCCCAATAAGCACCAAATATTTTTGTGAAAATGCATTTTCTTTTTTGCCGGACGCTGCATTTAATTCATCACTTTGCGCGTCCACACGCTCTGCGGTGCGGCGTAATGCAAGCTCGCGCAAGGCTATCAAGTTTGATTTCTTGAAAAAATTCTCTGCGGCGCGCTTATTCGCGCCTTCAGCAATATAGACTTTGCCTTCATGCAGGCGTTTCAATAATTCGTCGCTTGGAATATCAATTAATGATATTTCTGACGCCGCGTCAAATATTTTATCTGGAACTGTTTCATTGACCCAAATTCCAGAAAATTTGGCTACAACGTCATTGACGCTTTCAAGATGTTGAACATTTAATGTTGAATATACATCAATGCCATTTTCTAAAAGCTCTTCAACATCCTGCCATCTTTTTGGATGGCGTGAACCTTGGGCATTTGTATGCGCCAACTCGTCTATAAGAATAAGTGATGGCTTGCGTTTAAGTGCGGCATCTAGGTCAAATTCTTTAATAATTATGCCACGATGATCGCTTTCAAGAAGCGGTAAAATCGGCAAACCATCTATTAAATCGAGAGTCTCTTTTCGCCCGTGATGTTCTACCACTCCTATAAGGATGTCGCGCCCATTGGCATAAAGGCGCTTTGCTTCGGATAGCATGGCATAGGTTTTGCCAACACCAGCGGATGAACCAAAGAAGATTTTCAATTGACCGCGCGAACTTAGCGCGCGGTCATTATTTACCATCTCAAGTAATTTATCAGGATCTGGTCGTTTGTCGCTCAATCTATTTTCCCATCAAGCCGCAGATTAACTTCTAGCACATTTACGCGCTTTTCGCCTAATAAATTAAAGCTTCTATCTTTGGTGCTTTTGTCGATAATTGCTTTAATTTTAGCCTCATCAATTGTGCGCGCTTTGGCAATGCGTGGGATTTGATAAAAGGCTGCAGCGGGCGTAATTTCTGGATCAAGTCCTGACGCCGAAGCAGTTACTAAATCAACTGGAATTTTCGCATTTGCATCATGTGGATAATTTTTGAGGTTTTCAATTCTGGTATTCACATTTTCCAGAAGAGTGGGATTATTAACCCCAAGATTTGAACCCGATGATGACGATGCATTATAAACATCTGTTGTTGCCGATAATCTGCCCCATAAATATTTTGGGTTTTCAAAATTCTGACCTATCAATGATGAGCCATATATTGCACCATCCTTGGCTTTAATCATGCTTCCTTCGCTTTGGGGTTTTGCAAAGCCCTCTAATAATAGGCTTGTGATTGCAGGGTAAAGGCCGCCGAAAATAATAGTGAAAACCACCATCATACCCGTTGCTTTTACGCCTATTTGCAAGAGACTATCTTCTTTAATTATTTTCATTATCTCCCCCTATGCAAGGCCAATAGTATTTAGAAAAATATCGATGATTTTTATCCCGATGAAGGGGACAATGATCCCGCCAAGGCCATAGATGAAGACATTACGCCGCAGCATATTTGACGCTGATTCCGCACGATATTTCACGCCTTTGAGCGCAAGTGGCACAAGGGCAATGATTATAAGCGCATTGAAAATCACCGCCGATAAAATTGCACTTTGTGGCGACGTCAGCCCCATGACATTTAGTGTATTCAAAGCAGGATAAGTCGAGGCAAAGGCCGCAGGAATAATGGCAAAATATTTCGCCAAATCATTAGATATTGAGAAGGTGGTTAATGCGCCGCGCGTCATCAATAATTGCTTACCAATTTCAACGATTTCGATTAGTTTGGTAGGGTCTGAATCCAAATCCACCATATTTCCTGCTTCTTTAGCAGCTTGGGTTCCAGAATTCATGGCAACGGCAACATCTGATTGGGCAAGGGCAGGGGCGTCATTTGTGCCATCACCGACCATTGCCACTAATTCGCCGCCTTCTTGCATTTTGCGAATATATTTCAGTTTGGTCTCAGGGGTTGCTTGGGCGATAAAATCATCCACGCCTGCTTCGGAGGCAATAGCCGCCGCAGTTAGTGGGTTATCGCCAGTAATCATCACACTTTTGATACCCATTTTACGCAAATCAGCAAGGCGTGCTTTGATGTCAGGTTTTACAATATCTTTAAGGTGAACCACCCCAAGAATTTTGTCTTCCTCCGCAACACATAAGGGTGTTCCACCTTGGCGTGCAATTTCTTCGATTTTTTGCGTGACTTCGGCTGGAACTTTACCGCCTTTTAGGGAAACAATCTTTGCAATCGCATCACCTGCGCCCTTCATAATATGGCGGTTATTGATAACTATACCACTTATGCGTTGTTCGGCACTAAAGGGGATAAAAGTTGCATTTAGGCTTTTAGGTTCAATAATTGGGAAGTTAAACAATTTTTGTGCCAAAGCAACGATTGAGCGCCCTTCAGGCGTTTCATCTGCAAGGCTCGCAAGGCTTGAGGCGTTTGCCAACATTTTTTCTGAAACCTCTGGTGCTGCGTAAAATGCTGCTGCTTGACGATTACCGAAAGTAATAGTTCCAGTTTTATCAAGCAAGAGCACATTCACATCACCTGCCGCCTCAACTGCGCGCCCTGATGTTGCGATTACATTGGCTTTAATAAGCCTTTGCATCCCTGAAATCCCAATCGCCGATAATAGGCCGCCAATTGTTGTAGGGATAAGGCATACCATTAATGCAACCAAAACCGTGATTGTAATAACCGCACCCGACCCTGCTTTGGCAACGCTAAAGAGGCTAAAGGGCAATAAAGTTACGCATACCAATAGGAATACAATTGAAAGCATCGCCAATAAAATTGAAAGCGCAATTTCATTTGGGGTTTTTTGGCGTTTCGCGCTTTCGACAAGGCCAATCATCCTATCAAGGAAACTTTCACCAGGATCGGATGTAACTTGCATTACTACCCAATCTGAAAGCACCCTTGTGCCGCCGGTCATGGCATCGCGATCACCGCCAGATTCACGGATTACTGGGGCGGATTCGCCTGTAACTGCGCTTTCATCGACCGATGCAATACCTTGAATAACTTGCCCGTCCGACGGCACAAAATCACCGGCTTCTATTAAAACCAAATCGCCTTTGCGGAGTGTGTTTGCGGAAACTTCGGTGAAGTTTTCAAATTCATCGGGGTGATTGATTTTCTTTGCACTTACATCGCGGCGCGCCGCTTTTAGTGAGCTTGCTTGCGCTTTGCCACGCCCTTCGGCGATGGCTTCGGCAAAATTTGCGAAAATTAGTGTGAACCACAGCCAAAAGGTGACCGCACCAACGAACCAAAGCGGTTCATTCCCGCCGATAATTGTGCGTCTATCGACCAACATAGCGGCAAAGATTAGCGTGGTGATGATAGAGCCCACAAATACCAGAAACATAACAGGGTTTCGTAATTGATATTGTGGGGCAAGGCGTTTCAATGAAAGCATAATCGCTTCATTAATATCTGCGCCTTCAAATAGGGAATTGGATTTTATGCCTGTATTCATGGCACTACTCCTTAATCATGTTAAGATGTTCAACAATCGGGCCAAGGGCGAGTGATGGCGCGTAAGTTAAAACACCAACCAAAATAATCACGCCAATTAAAATGCCGACAAATAATGGTGTGTGGGTTGGCAAAGTCCCAGCCGACATTGGAATATGCTTTTTGCCTGCCAATGATCCTGCCAAGGCCAAGGTTGGAA
>JAPUEP010000192.1:5811-8599 GCA_027492515.1 Hyphomonadaceae bacterium | reverse complement strand
CTATTAAATTCCTTGGTATTGGCGAAAAAATTGACGGCATTGATACTTTTGATGCCCATCGTATCGCAGGGCGCATTTTAGGACAGGGTGACGTTGTTGCCCTTGTGGAAAAAGCCGTTGAAAATGCCAATTTGGCGGATGCCGAAAAAATGGCCGCCAAAATGGCAAAGGGCAAATTCGACCTTGATGATTTGGCAAATCAATTGCGTCAAATTCAAAATATGGGTGGCCTTGGTGGCATTATGGGCATGTTACCGGGTGCGGCACAGGCCAAAAAGGCGCTTGAATCTGGTGCGGTGAATGAAAAAGTAATTAATCGCCAAATCGCAGTCATTTCATCAATGACAAAATCAGAGCGTGCGAAACCCGATGTTTTAAATGCATCACGCCGCCGCCGTATCGCAAAGGGTGCGGGTGTTGATGTTGCCGAAGTTAATAAGGTTTTGAAAATGCATCGCCAAATGGCCGATATGGTCAAGGCAATGGGTAAAGGCGGCCTAAAAGGTCTTATGGGCAAAATGGGCGGCATGATGGGCGGTATGCCTAAAATGAATGAGGCACAGCTTCAGGCTATGGGCCAAAAAGCTATGCAAAACGGTTTTGGTGGTGCGCCATCTGGACTTCCGGGTCTTGGAAGCGGCGCACCCAAATTGCCAGGGTTGGGCGCTGGCCTTCCCGGATTAGGGGGCTTTGGCAAACCCAAAAAATAATATTGTGAAGTAATTTGAAAATTAAAAAGGAAAAGTAAAATGGCATTGAAAATTCGTTTGGCACGTGGTGGTTCTAAAAAGAAACCTGTTTATCGCGTTGTAGTTGCTGATGCGCGTTCACCACGTGATGGTCGCTTCATCGAGAAATTGGGCACTTATAACCCACTTTTACCTTCTGATTCTGGTCAACGTTTTGTTGTTGATTTTGAAAAAGCTGCTGAGTGGATTAAAAAAGGCGCGCAACCAACTGATCGCGTTGCACGTTTCTTGGCACAAAATGGCGTTGGCACTTGGACACAAGGCAACAACCCTAACAAAGCAAAACCAGGCCAAAAAGCACAAGAGCGTGAAGCTGAACGTTTGCAAAAAATCGAAGATGCAAAAGCTGCTGCTGAAGAAGCGGCTGCCGCTCCTGCTGCTGAAGCAACTGAAGAAGCTGCATCTGAATAATTTATGGCAAATGATGCGTTCATATTGGTTGGTGCCATCGTGGGCGCATTTGGCGTAAAGGGTGAATTGCGCGTAAAATCTTTTACCGCAGACCCCGCAGATATTTTCAAATACGCACCCTTTTTGGATGAAAAGGGTGCGATTTTATTTGAAATAAAATCTTGGCGTGAAATCAAAGATGGCTTTGCTTTTTATCCCAAAAAGCCATTATCGCGCGAAGAAGCAATGCAAAAACGTTCAACCAAACTTTTTGTGCCGCGCGAAAAATTACCTGCAATTGATGAAGATGAATTTTATCATGTCGATTTAATCGGGCTTAATGTTGAAAGCATTACGGGCGAATTTTTGGGTAAAATTTCAAACATTATGACAGGCCATCAAGATATTTTGGAAATATCGGGGCATCCTGAATTAAAAAAATCATGGCTTTTGCCATTCACTTTGGCCAATGTGCCAATTGTTGATATTAAGGGCGGCAAAATCATTGCCGATGTGCCCGATGGGCTTTTAGTGCTTGATGCACCAAAGAATGAACCCAAAGACAAATAATTAAAAATCGTCATAAAACTATTGCGAAAAAATGGCATTCCATATGCAATGAGGTATGTCATGAGCGATTTAATCGATACAGATGATATTTTAAATCATCTTAAAAACAATAAAATTTCCCGTGAAGAAATCTATCGCCTTTCTGATAATGAAGGCTTTGGATATTGTGTTATCAAAACACAAAATGCAAATAATTCTAATCATCAAAATATCGCAAAAAGCGCGCAATAATTTCATATTTGTTTCACCGCAACGTCACCAAAAAAGGCAATCTTTAAACTGGCAAAAGCCAAATGGAGAGTAAGATGACAGAAGTTGAAACAATTGAAAATGATGAAGTTGAAAATGCAACCGGCTTTGTTCTTTCTGATAGTGATGATTTTGGTGATCACGAAGATGACCAAGATGAAACAGAACAAGAAGATGATGGCCTTACCGAAATAGATTCTGAAACCGAATGATGGTTTTGGAAATTGAAATTCCCTCCCCCAAAATAATTTAGATTTCACGCGAAACCTTCCCCAAATTCTTATTCGCAACCTTGCCGCCCAACACCCCCGATGGGCGGTTTTTTATATATTTTGTTTTTTAAGAATGCTTGCCTTTGTTTTCTTAGATTCACTTCGCAATTGTCCGCATGCCGCCAATATATCTTGTCCGCGTGTGCGGCGGATTGGGGCGGAAATTCCAGCGTTGAAAATAAATTCCGAAAATGCCTTTGTGTGCGCCCTGTCGGAGCATTTATAAATCGAACCAGGCCAAGGATTGAAAGGAATTAAATTCACTTTGGCGGGTATGCCTTTTAAAAGGCGCAATAAATCTTGGGCGTCTTTCGGGCTATCATTAACCCCCTCAAGCATGACATATTCAAATGTAACCCGTTTTGAATTTGATAAATCGGGATAGGCGCGAATTGCCTTGAATAATGCTTCAAGATTATACTTTTTATTAATCGGCACCAAAATATCGCGCAATTCATCATTGCAAGCGTGCAAAGATACCGCAAGCATAACCCCCAATTGCCCCAATTTATCCATTTCAGGAACAATGCCAGAGGTTGAAACCGTAATCCTGCGGCG
>JAPUEP010000192.1:0-5801 GCA_027492515.1 Hyphomonadaceae bacterium | reverse complement strand
CATGTGAAATAACATCAATCGCACTTGCTACATTATCGAAATTATAAAGCGGCTCACCCATGCCCATAAAGACGATATTGGTGATTTGCCTGTCTTCAAATGGGGTCGGCCATTCACCCAAATCATCGCGGGCAATCATTAATTGCATTATAATTTCTTGGGCGGTTAAATTGCGCACCAAAACCTGTGTACCTGTGTGGCAAAAGCTACAATTTAATGTGCAACCAACTTGGGATGAAACGCATAATGCGCCCGAACGCGCAACATCGGGAATATAAACAATCTCTATTTCAATGCCGGGCGCAGTTCTTATAAGCCATTTTCGCGTGCCATCTTTGGAAATCAAACGTTCCAAAACCTCGGCGCGATCAAGGGTGAAATTAGCGGCAAGTTTTTGGCGAAGCTCTTTATTAATATCAGTAATGGCTTCAAAATCTGTAATTCCATAATGATAAATCCAGCGAAATAACTGCGTGGCGCGCATTTTATGCATTTTTTCTGGCACGCCAATTTCACCCATTTTCGCCTTCAACTCGTCCAAAGTAAGGCCGACAAGCGTGGGTTTGGCATTTGCAACTTGCACTGGTGAATTATCAATAAGTGTGGTCATATTGGCGCAATAGCAGAAAGTCGATTAATTGGCAAAATTACATAGTTAATAAATTAATTTGTTAATTTTAAAAAATCACCATCAATAATAAGAAGCTTTACGCCATTTTGGGTTTTAGAACGATGCGAACTTAAATCATCCGAAACGATATAGGTCATGCCTTGTTTAAGCACATGCTCGCTACCATCTGAAAGCTCACTTATGAATTCGCCTTCAAGGCAATGCACAATATGCCCTTTTTCACACCAATGATCGGCAAGATAGCCCTTTGAATATTCAACAATACGAACCCGAAGCCCCGCAAATTGAAGCGTTTGCCAAAATGCATTTCCAGTTTCGCAAATATGTTCAGTTTTTATAATTTGCGCCCAATCAATAGTTTGAAATTCAATATTACTCATGTTGATTTTATTTGCTTTTCTTTTTTTATTTTGAAGTTTATTTTCAAATATAATTTATATTATTACAATTTATCAAGAGGAAGTTATTAAATGCATATTTCCGCCAATGAATCCATAAATGAAAAAGAAAAATATAATTATATATTTCGTAAATGGTTCAAAAAAATATCTGAAATAATGGAAAGATATGAAAAAATTGACGACAACCCGCTTTATTACAACGAAACAGCAAGTGTTAGCGTTTTTGCTTCCGCAGCAATGATGGTTGGAATGCTTTCACTAGCAGAATTCTATTGTAAAAAAAAAGATAGTAAGAAGCTAAAAAATGCTAAGAAAGATGGTCGCGCCGATTTATGGGTCTATGATGAAAAACTAGCAGAGCATTGGTTTTTTGAGTTTAAATCAATTTGGATAGATAAAAATTTTCGCAAAATTAAATTTAATAATTGCATCGATGCGGCACAAAAAGATGCTAAAGAAATAGGCAACGAAATGGCGCACGGCAGATTTGCCGTTGCACTTTTTACTGATGTTACTTCATATGATAATAAAACCGAAAAACCGCATGAAAGAAATGAAAGGCTAAAAAACAACCAAAAAAAAATTGAAGAATTTAAAGAAAAATACAAAAAGTCAATAATTTATGAAAAGATTTTCGAATTTCAAAATATTCAAACTTTTTGTATTGTTACAAAAGTTTGAATATTAAAAAATTTATATCCAAAAAATTCTAAACTGATGAATAAATAATTACCCCACAAAGCTCTTCTCATAAACAAATTGACCAGGTGCAGAAACGGAGCCTTCGATGAACCCTCTATCTTCAAACATTTTCTTAAAATCGAATGACATTGCCAATGAACCACAAATCATGCCCCTGTCGGTTTCGTGATTGAATTCGGGTAATCCATAATCTGTAAAGAATGAGCCATCAGCCACGCGCTCTGTAAGGCGGCGTGTGTGTTTATATTCTTCACGTGTTGCGGCTGCATCGTGAATTAGTTTTCCCGCCTGAAGATATTCGCCAACCAATGGATCTTCCATAGTTTCTTTGACCAAATCATAGCCATATTGAAGCTCTGCCACTTGGCGGCAGGTTTGGGTAAGGATTACTTGCTCATATCTTTCATAAGTATTTGGATCACGAATAAGGCTTGCAAATGGCGCAATCCCCGTTCCTGTTGCAAGCATATAAAGCCTTTTGCCAGGTAATAATGCATCCAAAACCAATGTTCCTGTGCCTTTAAGGCCAACAAGGATTTTATCGCCTTCTTTGATATTTGCCAAATGTTGGGTCAATGGGCCATCTGGAACTTTGATTGAATAAAAATCCAATTTTTCATCCCATTCAGGGCTTGCGATTGAATAGGCACGCATCAAAGGTTTGCCATTAATCATCAAACCAATCATCACAAATTCACCAGAGCGAAAACGGAATGAGCGCGAACGCGTGGTCGAAAACGTAAAAAGCCTGTCCGTATAGTGTTTTACGGATAATACGGTTTCTTCTGTATATTTTGACAAACGAAATTTCCTTAATTTAATAATGGCGCATTATATGCATAAATTCTAATATGCCATTAATGAATATATTGCGCGCTTCATATAGGACGTTTTGGCGCACATAAAGCCCATTTAATAGAATTTTGTTGTAAAATAGGCGCATTTTACCACTAAAAAATTCTATTTTGCCACAAGATGCGCTTAAGGCTAGCAAAATTGAGGAAAATGAATTATACGGCGCTAAATTTAGCGCTTTTAAATTGGGACCTTATGTCAAAAGAAGAATTATTGGACTTTCAAGGCACAGTTGTTGAACTTTTGCCAAACGCAACTTTTCGTATCAAATTAGAAAATGACCATGAAATCATTGGTCATACTGCGGGCAAATTGCGTAAAAACCGCATCCGTGTTTTAGCGGGTGATAAAGTATTGGTCGAAATGACCCCGTATGACCTAACTAAAGGTCGCGTAACATATCGCTTTAGATAATTTAAGGGCGGGCAATGCTTATACTTGCAAGCGCATCGCCCCGCCGTCTTGAGCTTTTGGCACGAATTGGAATTGTGCCTGATAAAATAATCCCTGCTGATATTGATGAAAGCGTGCGCAAAAATGAATTGCCGCGCCAATATGCTTTGCGCGTTGCGCTTGAAAAAGCATTGGCAATAAGCGAACAATTTCCTGATGATTATATTTTATCGGCTGACACTGTGGTTTCAATCGGTCGCCGGATTTTGCCAAAGGCCGAAGATGAAAAAACCGCGCGCGAATGTTTGGAATTAATGAGCGGGCGCAATCACGATGTTACAACCGCAATTGTTTTGATAAAAAATGGCAAAATTGCCAAACGTGCAGTGCAAACCAAAATTAAATTCAAACTTCTAACCACAAATGAAACCGAAAATTATATTGCCTCTAATGAATGGCACGGCAAAGCGGGTAGTTATGGCATTCAAGGGCTTGCGGGGGCGTTCATCATGCATCTTAATGGTTCATGGGAGGGGGTGATGGGGTTGCCGCTTTATGAAACCAAATGCCTGCTTGATGGTATGGGATATGGGCGATGAAAAATGTGGTTTTAAACCGCATTGCTGAAGATATTTACGCCCTTTTTGATGGCGAAAATATTGTTGAAATTAAAATTTCACGCCCTTGGCAAGACAAAATTGCAAAAACAGGCCAAGAATATTGTGCACGAATAAAAACAATTGATATGCGCCTTAATGCGGCCTTTGTTGATTTGGGTGATGAGCAGGCGCTTTTGCAATTTTCATTGCCGCGCCCCAAATATGTTATTGAAGGGGCTGCAATAATTGTAAAAATCACGCGCCCCAAATTTGGCGATAAATTGGCACTTTGCAGCTTTAATGGCGAAGCATCACCAAAAGCCAAATGCCCCGAAATTTTAAAAGATGTGGCGGCATGGGGCGATTGGCCAGAACCGCAAATTGCAAACAATGACGAAGCCCAAAAAATTCAAGATTTATTATTCGAACTTGCTTCTAACATCATAAATCTAAAAAATGGCGGCAATATAAAAATTGATAAAACCCGCGCCCTTACCGCAATTGATATTGATGCCGCAGGGCGAATTGCGGGCGGCACAAATCAAAGTAATTTCAATCATAAATTAAACCAAGAAGCGGCGCATGAAATCGCACACCAAATTAAATTGCGCAATATTGGCGGGCTTATAATAATTGATTTTGTGGGCGCGCCAACCAAATTGGAATCGCAAATCTTGGTTGAAATCTTGCAAAAAGAATTAAAACAAAACCGAAAATGCGAAATTCTACCTATTTCAAAATTTGGCCTTTGCGAAATTACACGCGCCAGAAATGGCATTGAAATTGGCGATATTTTGGGCGATATTTCAACCAATGCAATAAATGCAATAAACGCACTTGCCCAAAAATTACAAAATTCAAAAGGCGCAATGATAAAGTTTAAAATCAGTAATGAAATAAGTGCTTTCTTACAAAATTGGGCTTTTGACTGGCAAAAATATTTGCATGAAAATATTGGCGGAAGCTATGAGATTTTAATCGAAAACATAGAAAATTTTGAGGTTTATTAATGGCCTGCCCAATTTGTCAAAAAGACACAAATGAACAATATCGCCCCTTTTGCTCAAAACGTTGCGCAGATGTTGATCTTCATCGCTGGCTTGGCGGTCAATATGCAATCGATGAAAGCGGTGAGATTAGTTATAATACAGACCCGCATGATGAGGGCGAAAAACCTGTTAAAGAATTCAAATTTGACGACTAATTACAGGATTTAGTGAAATTCCTTGGCTAATGCCGCTTTACACGCGCAATTAAATCTTATATTCAGCACGCCTTCCGACAGATTGGCTCACAATCTAAAGATGCCTGGATAGCTCAGTCGGTAGAGCAGCGGATTGAAAATCCGCGTGTCGCTGGTTCGATTCCGGCTCCAGGCACCACTACACCCTCCTAGACACTCCGTATAATTCCGTAATACCATTGATATTCAATGGTTTTCGTGTATGTTTTTGTCCGGCATGGTCCGAATTGGTTTTCTGGAAACCGGGGAGTTTTAGGGATATACCCTAGGGGTATAAGTTAATACCCAACAAAAAATACCCCACTTTTTTATATGGGGGTTTAAAATGTCACTTACAGATGTTGCAATCAAAAATGCAAAGCCAAAAGAAAAGCCCTTTAAAATTTATGATACTTTGAACCTTCATTTGCTTATCAATCCAAATGGTTCGAAGTTGTGGCGTTTTAAATTTAAGCAGTTTGGCAAGGAAAAAGTCTTGGCATTGGGGAAATATCCTGATGTTAGTCTAAAAGAAGCCAGAGAAAAAAGAGATATTGCCAGAAAGCAATTAGATACTGGAATTGACCCTGCGCTAGTAAGAAAAAGAGAAAAGCGAAAGGCGGTATATGACGCTGGTAATACTTTCATGAGCGTAGCAGAATCATTCATAGAAAGGCAGGTAAATCAGGGATTGAATCCTAAAACAATTGCTAAAAATTCTTCATTGCTTAAAAAGCTTTATAGAGACATTGGAAATATACCAATTTCACAAATTGAACCTTTGGATATTCACGCGGCACTCAAAAGAATTGAAAAGACTGGGATTTTGGAATCAGCAAAAAGGACTTGTGCTCTAGCTAGTAGGGTTTTTGACCATGCAATTATTTTAGGAATGCGCCAATCAAATCCCGTTGGTAATCTAACAGAATTGCTAGCTTCTCCTGAAGTTAAGCATAGACCGGCAATTTTAGATAAAAATCGTATAGGTGGTTTATTGC
>JAPUEP010000191.1 GCA_027492515.1 Hyphomonadaceae bacterium | reverse complement strand
TTCTTGCGCAATTTGGCATTGGCACTATCGACCAAGCACTTTTAGGGGTATTGCCTGTGCGGCATCAAGCCTTACGCCTTTTGGGGCTTGCACGGCGGGTTTTAGTAATTGATGAGGCGCACTCTTATGATTCATATATGAATAAAGGGCTTGAACGATTACTTGAATTCCAACGCGCATTGGGCGGCTCCGCTATTATTCTTTCGGCAACCCTTACAAAGGCGCAAAAAAACAATTTTTTAAGGGCTTATCATGGCAGTGGCTCTCATCCCACTAAATATGGCGTTCAATCTGATGAATTTCCCCTTATCACTCAAATATCGCCGCAGACTAAAGCAAATGAAGCAGCTATTCCCGCGCAAAATGGCACGCGCCGTGATTTGAAAATAAATCGTATTGAAAGCGCTGATGATGCCCTTCAACAATTATTGCAGCATGCACAAAATGGTGCTGCTTGTGTTTATATTCGCAACTCAGTTAAAGAGGCATTGGCGGCATATGAATATTTAAAGACACGACACGATAAAGTTCAACTTTTCCATTCGCGCTTTACCATTGGCGATAGAAGCGAGATTGAAAAAGGTATTCTTAAACGCTTTGGCAAGAATAGCAAAATTGAAGAGCGCTTCGGACAAGTCATTGTTTCTACACAAGTTATCGAGCAGTCTTTGGATCTTGATTTTGATATAATGTTCACAGATCTTGCACCAATTGATCTTTTAATACAGCGCGCCGGTCGCCTGCAAAGGCACAAGCGCCCCGAAATTCGCCCCACGCCAATTTTAAATGTGGTATCACACTCTGCAGAGAATGATATTTCCGAGGATTGGTATTCATCGCTTTTCCCAACTGGGCAATTTGTTTATCCGCACCATGGCGAATTATGGAAGAGCATGAAGGTTTTGCAGGATTTAGATGGCATCAATCTATCAAGCGGTTCGCCACGAGATTTAATTGAACCGGTATTTAATGCAAATACGAATTACCCATCCATTTTGGATAAAAAATCAGAAAAAGTTGAGGGTGAACGTCAGGCAAAACGCGGCATTGCCAATATGAATTTTCTTGACTTTCAAAATGGCTTCACCCCTCAAAATACCAATTGGGCGAAGGATGTAGTAACCCCAACCAGACTGAGTGAACCTTCACTCACTGTACAATTGGCGATTTGGATAAATGGCGCACTTGTACCAATGGTTGAAATGGGTGATCGATCTTGGCGCTATTCCGAAATTCAAATTCGCGCCGCACAATTTCGAGAATCCATCTTACCTGCCCCAGAAGTTCAAGCAGCAATCGATAAAAAGAATGCCAATTGGCATAGGAAATACGACCCGCCAATATTATTAATTGTCGAGCCGACCGAAATTGATGGCGTATATAAAGGGCAAATCAAGGATCAAAAAGACACAATCCACGAGGTGACATATTCAAAAACAATGGGCTTGCAGATTGGTCAATAATTGCGTCCAATATTGACGTGTACAAAAAATAATAATGCCGTCATGATTATCCGCGTTTATCCACAACTTGTTTCGCACTTTGATTAGATACAGAATGGCATTCCAAGGGAATCACGAAATATTGCAACCAGGAGTATTGCGATGACCCTAAATTTATTAACTTCACCTTGGCTTGAGGTTAAGCGTCAAAATGGCGAAAAAGAATTTGTTAGTGTAAGCGAGCTAACAAGTAATTTTGATACCAACCCAATTACCGCCCTAGATTTTCCACGACCTGATTGGAATGCCGCCGTAACTGAATTTATTATTGGTGTATTCTTTCTTATTTGGGCGCCAAAATCAACAAGTGAATGGGCAGCAAGAATAAAATCCCCACCGACTAAAGAAGAAATCACCAAGGCAGTTTTAGAATATGCGCAATATTTTGATTTTGATGACGAAAATGTCCGTGCTTTTCAAGATTTTGACAGCCTCGAAAAGACAGAATCCAAACCAATTAACGGACTATTAATCGATGCGCCTGGTGAAAATGCCGTGCGCAATAATAGTGATTTATTTATAAAGCGCACAGACGAATTAGCCTTATGCATTGAATATGCCGCCGCCGCTTTAATCACCATGCAGGATTTCGCTCCTTCTGGTGGCGCTGGCCACCGCACTTCAATGCGTGGAGGCGGGCCTTTATTGACGCTTTTGGCACCAATGCGACTGAATATAACAATGCCAAATTTATGGGATATTATTTGGGCAAATGTTCCAAGTGCATCAGTGGGCGATGAATTAGAGCCACATAAGGCTTTCCCTTGGACTGCCCCAACAATTGTTTCACCAAAGGGACAAATGGTAATAGAAGATGGTAATCATCCCGCATTGGCATTTTTCGCTACGCCGCGCCGCATTCGCCTTGAATTTGTACATGGCATTTGCTCTTTGAGTGGTCGAGAAGGAATTGTTGTAAAATCCTACCGAACACAAAACTATGGCGCAAATTACCCAACAAATACATGGCAGCATCCATTGTCACCATATTATGCAGATAAAAAAGAAGGCTATTTGCCGCTTCACCCCAACGCAGGTCAGGCAACCTATCGGGACTGGCTAGCATGGTGGGGTGCCAAAGTCGGCAGCAAAGCCGCAAAACCCATAATACAATGGAATGAGCGCAAGAGGCAGGTCAATTCCATTTTCCAAAGCGCCGAATATATTACAGCAATGGGTTTTGATATGGATAATATGAAAGCGCGCCAATGGCTTAGTGCAGTCATCCCATTTATTCCAATTTATGATGATATTTCCTTCGCCAAGAATTTGAAACCCGAAATTCAGGTTCTTATAAGCGCGTCGGATGAAGCCGCACGTGCCTGCACTCGCTTTGCTAAGCTAGCAATTTATGGGCAAAAGACCGATAATGGTTATAAATTGCCTGAGAATCTCAATATGGATAGCCTAAAAGAAATCGGCGATTCATTGTGGCAAGAAACCGAAAATGATTTTCGCGAGAATGTAATTGAGCTACTAAATCTTATTGAAAACAACAAAAAAACGATGGAATTGCGCGACAAATGGCGGCGCAAACTTGCCAATCGTGCTTTGCGAATATTCGAGCAATTCGTCGATATTGACGGGCTTATGGATGAAAACCCACACCGCATTTTATGGGCGCGTAAGCTTTTGGCGATGGAATTTGTCAATGGCAAAAAGGCCGCAGTTACCCAGGCACTAAATCTATTCAATCCAAAGGAATCCGCATGATGGAAAATGAAAATGCATCAATGAAATCCGTTTTTTATAATTGGTGGGCATGGGTTCATGATATTAAAAATGACGGCAAAAATGCCAATCGTGGTGATTTGGCTAAATTGCGTCGCCTTGATTTGATTAATGGCGATGATGGTCGCGAAATTGATATTATTGGGGCACGTTCAATTGCCGCCTACCGAACTTTGTATCGCCAAGCCTTGCCTATTATTGGGCGTGATTTTCGAGGTGAAAAATCAATTGATACCAAAACTGAAGGGCGCCTTATAATTGCCGCCTATGCCCTCGCTTGGGTACGAGAGAATGACAAAGAAACCAAAACTTTGGGACACAAAATCGGTGGCGTCGATGACGAAGGTCGTCTTTTGCTTGAATTACGTTTTTTACGCCTCATTCGCGCCAAGACTAATGCCGATTTATTTGATGAGACGCGCCGTATGTGTCACCTTATGGGACGCTCTGCTCCAATTGAAGACTTAGCCATCACCATTTTCGAATGGAACGAGGATCGAACCCGCCGCCGCCTGAGCGAAAATTATTACCACCTTAATTCGCCAACATTTGAAGCATAATTGCAACAGGAATTCTACAATGACAAAATTTATCCAACTTCACATTCTTACTTCTTACCCTGCATCAAACCTTAACAGAGACGATACTGGTCGCCCAAAAAGCCTTGTTTATGGTGGGGTCGAACGTATTCGCATTTCGTCGCAAAGCCTTAAGCGCGCAATTCGTGAATCAGCGGCTTTCTCAGATGCTTTGCCAAATGCCATTGGAAAACGTTCTCAAGATTTTGCCTCCGAACTTGTAAAAAACCTTGAAGACAAGGGATTGGCAAAGGAAGAAGCAATTAAACGCGTCACATCTGTTATCGAACACGATGGGCTTGGCAAAGTCAAAAAAGAAAGCTCGAAAACTGAACAATTGGTACATTTGGGACAAGATGAATTGGCACTTTTGAACGATTTATCTGAACAATTGTTTGATATAGAAAAAATTGAAAGCAAAAATATGCTTGTTTTAAAAAACAAGCCAAAGGCAGCTGATATTGCTATGTTCGGGCGCATGCTTGCCGATAATTCTGGATACAATGTTGAAGCATCAGTTCAAGTTGCTCATGCCTTCACTACGCACCGTGTAACAATTGAAGATGACTTCTATACCGCGGTTGACGACATTAAAACTGCCGATACCTCACAAGATAGGGGGGCAGGTTTCTTAGGCGTTCAACAATATGGGGCCGGGCTTTTCTATCTTTATATTTGCATCAATGCCGATTTACTATTAAGCAATCTTGAAGGTGATAAGGCACTCGCAAAAACTGCCGTTGCGGCATTCATAGAAGCTGCTGCAACAACAAGCCCGACAGGTAAACAAAATGCCTTTGCCTCTCGTTCGCGCGCTCAATACATTCTTGAAGAAATCGGCACAGACATGCCACGCACCCTTGGCGTTGCCTTCCAAAATCCAGTTGGTGGAAACCGAGAAAATGATTACCTCGGTGCATCAATTACACGCATGGATAAATTGCGCAATGGCTATAAAAATGCCTATGGCGATAACAATAAAGCATTAATAATGGATACAAGTGCCGCCGAAACTAAATCCCTAAAAGATTTAATTGATGCCGCTACCGCTGTTTTTGATGGTTTATAATTATGGAGAACCAAAAGTTTCTTTTATTCTCCCTGCGTGGTCCGATGGCTGCTTTTGGGGAGATTGCAGTGGGGCAGCGGCGAAGTCTGTGGGATGCGCCATCTAAATCTGGTGTGTTCGGCTTTCTTGCCACTTGCCTTGGCATTAGACGTGAAGAAAATGAACAGCTTATCGCCTTTGAAAACTCCTTTGGCTTTGCGGTTCGGGTTGAAAATTATGGTCAAAATCTCCATGATTTTCATACAGCCCAAGCCCCTACAGAGGCGGCACGTTCGCGCCGCATCAAGGCAGGGCTAAAGCTAAATACACGTAAAGATGACCTTGCTTGCGATGACTTATCAACCATGCTTTCGGATCGTTATTATCGCCTAGAGGCAGATTATACAATCGCGCTTTGGAAAAAGCCGATGGCAGTATTTGAGCTGTCTTCAATAGTTGAGGCAATTAAAGCACCAGTTTTCATCCCTTATTTAGGACGAAAATCATGCCCTATCGGTTTTCCTCCTAATCCAATTTTAATTGACGGCGAAAGTTTGAATGCTGCATTTCAAAATTACGATGAAAAGATATTTGAACAACAAATCCTTTTGACGAAAGAAGTCCGCTTCCTTCGTACGAAAAAATCTGAAAATCAGGATATTTGGTTTGAAATAGACAATGACCTAAACGTTGGGAATGAAAAATATCAAATCCGAGAACGCCGTGATTCACTGCGCAATCGAAAACTATGGCAATTTAGCAATCGCCAAGAAGGCAAAATCCAGTTTTCACCAAAAGTTGAAGGGGTTATAGAATGAATTATTTCACCCATGCCCAATTAAAGAAAAGTCCTGCTAGTATGAAATTTGCGCGTAACGCACTTATTGCTAATGCGAAGAAAGATGCAGGACACGCGCTTATTTGGTCACTTTTTTCCGATGACCCACAAAAAGAACGAGACTTCCTCTTCCGTGAAACGCGCGATGGTCATTTTTTAATAATTTCAAAAAACCCACCTCAATTTGACGAGGAAATTTGGGAAATTAAAACGAAGCCATATCAACCATCTGTTCAAAACGGTCAACGTTTTGGCTTTGCACTGCGAATAAACCCGACCAAAGCAATAAAAATTGAAGGTTCTGAAAAAAGCAAGCGAATTGATGTTTTGATGCATGCCAAGAAACAAAACGGAGGAACGCTTTCAATCGAAGAACGTGAAGAAATTTGCCTTGAATGGCTGGCACAAAAATTAGCCCGTGAAGGGGCTAAATTAGAAAAGGAATTTTCGCAAATTTTACAATATTCGCAAGTTAAGTTGGAACACAAATCTAAAAACGCAACAATCGCAAAAATTGATGTCGAGGGTGTATTGGAAATAACTGATTGCAATCTTTTCCAAAATGCACTTTTAAACGGCATTGGTCATGGCAAAGCCTTTGGGCTTGGTCTTTTGCTTTTACGTCCACTAGGATAACATAATGGCAAACTCCGATTTTATTCCACTTCGCCCAATTCCTATAAAAGACAGATCCGCAATTGTTTTTTTAGAATATGGTCAGTTGGATGTGATTGACGGTGCATTCGTTTTGGTTGATGTAAATGGAGTTCGCGTACAAATTCCAGTAGGCGGACTTGCCTGTTTGATGTTGCAACCGGGAACACGCGTTTCACATGCTGCAGTAGTTTTATGCGCTCAAGTTGGTTGCCTTTTGGTTTGGGTTGGTGAAGGTGGCGTTAGGCTTTATTCTGCAGGGCAACCAGGTGGTGCTCGTGCCGATAAACTTCTATTTCAAGCTAGAAATGCACTAGATGAAAGCGCCCGTCTCAATGTTGTGCGCGAAATGTATCGTCGTCGCTTCGATGAAGAACCGCCATCACGCCGTAGTGTTGATCAATTACGAGGGATGGAGGGAGTTCGTGTTCGCGAAATTTACAAACTTCTTGCACAAAAATTTGGGGTAAAATGGAAGTCAAGACGTTATGACCAAAATGATTGGGATGCCGCAGATATACCTAACCGTTGTTTATCCGCCGCAACTGCGTGCCTTTACGGTTTATCTGAAGCCGCAATTCTTGCTGCGGGGTACGCACCAGCAATTGGTTTTTTACATCGCGGAAAACCTCAAAGTTTTGTTTATGATATTGCTGATTTATATAAATTTGAGACCGTTGTCCCTGTTGCTTTTGAAATTGCAGCTAAAATAGAAAAAGGCTTTGCAAATGATTTACCACCAGAACGGCAAGTTCGCATTGCCTGCAGGGATGTATTTCGAAAATATGGCCTTTTAGAAAAAATCATACCAGATATAGAACAAATTTTACTATCAGGTGGACTAAATCCGCCCGATAACAAAGAAGATGCGCCCGAAGCCGCAGAACCCGCAATTCCACTAGAAAAGGCATCTGGTGATGATGGTCATCGTAGTTGAGAATTCGCCCCCTCGATTGCGAGGTCGTCTTTCACTTTGGCTTGCAGAAGTGCGAGCAGGTGTTTATGTTGGTGTTTACAACAGACGTACACGTGAAAGAATATGGAACGAAGTCAAAAAAATGATTGGTGATGGCAATGCAGTAATTGCGTGGTCAGCACAAACCGATTCTGGATTTGCATTTGATGCGATTGGCGAAAACCGTCGCGAGCCTGTCGATTTTGACGGTTTAACCCTAGTACAATTCAAACCAATAGAGACATAATAGCCTGTTTTTTGCTCCTTGTATTTAATGCAAATTTATTCGCAAAAACTTGGTACGCTTTTTGATATTGTAAATATCTTTTAAATTCAGTACATTCTCAACAAGACTATTCCCCACTCACGTGGGGCTGAACCGGAGTTAAAACAATCTATATCAATCAACTCAACCTATTCCCCACTCACGTGGGGCTGAACCGGATTAAATAAAATGATTAATAATAACGACTTACTATTCCCCACTCACGTGGGGCTGAACCGTGAGATTAATGTTCAATGGTTTATGTTATGAACTATTCCCCACTCACGTGGGGCTGAACCGTGCTATTCATTTCTTTTTCGCTATCAAGTGAACTATTCCCCACTCACGTGGGGCTGAACCGGATTAAATGAAAATGAAAAATGAAAATATAGGCTATTCCCCACTCACGTGGGGCTGAACCGTCCCGTTGTAATTCTAATTGCAACTCAGCAAACTATTCCCCACTCACGTGGGGCTGAACCGTTGATTGCGAAACTTCAGATCCGTCCGATCTTCTATTCCCCACTCACGTGGGGCTGAACCGTATATATTATTATATTCATTTCTTTAACCTTTCTATTCCCCACTCACGTGGGGCTGAACCGGCGGCGCATATTGGGGTATGCCTAGCAATCTTCTATTCCCCACTCACGTGGGGCTGAACCGGTGAATGAAAAATGAAACCATTTAACAAAAAACTATTCCCCACTCACGTGGGGCTGAACCGCAAAAAGCACATCATCAATAGGACATTCGTCCCTATTCCCCACTCACGTGGGGCTGAACCGCCACTGAAGGCATAAACCACTGAAGGCATAAGCTATTCCCCACTCACGTGGGGCTGAACCAGATATTTTCGCTTTCACAATGGATGATGTTCGTCTATTCCCCACTCACGTGGGGCTGAACCGTTTAATAGCACTGTGCCAAGTTCCAATACCATCTATTCCCCACTCACGTGGGGCTGAACCGATTTGGGTGTGGCAACAGTAGCTATTGAAAATCTATTCCCCACTCACGTGGGGCTGAACCGGCTGGAATTAGAATTAGCCCACGC
>JAPUEP010000190.1 GCA_027492515.1 Hyphomonadaceae bacterium | reverse complement strand
TTTGTATCAATTTTTAACCTTCTGTATAAAAATAATGCTTTGAAAGTTTTTATCATCGGATACCAACACCAAAGTAATAAATTGAAATAGCTTGGTAGGTCTGGAATTGTATCACCCTTTAATATTTGTGACTGAAATGACGAATATACTGCCCTGAACATAATTATCAGCATGATGAGGGCAAAAATATTTTGATAAAAAGCAGGCTTTGTTGTTTTTACGAAGAATTTTCTTATTAGCGAAATTGACGCCCATGCAATTGAACCAGAAATGAACCCTAGATAAAAGCCTGCGCGATTGCCAAAAGGTTTTGTGCCAAAATAATACCAAACCCCACATGAGAAAATAAGAAAAAGAAAGAATGCGCCGACATTTATACTAATTCTTTTCAAATCAAATATATTTATTTTACCCTTTATTCCTGTTGGAAAAACACTTGGAAAGGATGATATAAGACTTGCAATTAATATAATTATGGCACTAGAAGCAATGTAAGGCATTGCTTCCCAAAAAGTATGCTGACTAATAGAAAACATTGAAACAATAATTGAAATAAATATTAGAATGTTCGTTATTGTATTCATGTAATAAGCACTTTTAAAGAAAAAATAATGCAATTACTTTAGTCAAATCATTTTTTATTGCAATCCCAAATCGGCTTGCCATTTCCCCCTAATCCAAGTCTTGACCATTTTTCGGTTACTTTATCGATTACATCCTTATCCATAAAGATTTTTTCGCCCCATTCGCGGGTGGTTTCGTTGCCGATTTTATTGGTGGCATCAAGGCCGATTTTGCCGCCTAAACCTGAAACTGGTGATGCAAAATCAAGATAATCAATTGGCGTATTTTCGATTTGAACCGTATCGCGCACAGGATCCATACGGGTTGAAACTGCCCACATTACATCCTTCCAATCGCGTGCATTTATGTCGTCATCAACTACGATAATCCATTTTGTGTACATGAATTGGCGCAAGTATGACCATGCACCCATCATTACGCGCTTGGCATGGCCCGCATACGCTTTTTTCATGCTTATGACGGCAATTCTGTATGAACAGCCTTCAGGCGGAAGCCAAAAATCAACAATTTCAGGGAATTGATTTTTCAAAAGTGGAATGAAAACTTCGTTCAATGCCTCACCCAAAACACTTGGCTCATCGGGTGGGCGGCCTGTATGGGTTGAAAGATAAATTGGGTCTTTACGCATTGTTATCGCAGAGACGGTGAAAACAGGGAATTTATCAACCGAATTATAATAGCCAGTATGATCACCATAAGGCCCTTCATCGGCGGTTTCGGTAAGGCTTACATGGCCTTCAATAATAATTTCCGCTTGGGCAGGGACGTGAATTGGAATTGTTTTGCATTCCACCAAATCAACCTTATTTCCGCGCAAAAGACCCGCAAATTGGTATTCTGATAAAGTATCGGGAACGGGCGTAACCGCCGCCAAAATTGTTCCGGGGTCGGCGCCCAAAACAATTGCCACAGGGAAGGGGGCATTATTTTTTTCTTTGTAGCGCCTAAATTGTTGCGCGCCGCCACGATGGTGAAGCCAGCGCATAATCAATTGGTTTTTTGATAATTGCTGCATCCGATAAATACCAAGATTATAGCTATCGACACGCTCCGCGCTTGGTCCTTTTGTAACCACCAATGGCCATGTTACCAATGGCGCAGGTTCATTCGGCCAGCAGGTCTGTATCGGAAGCATATCAAGGTCAATATCATCACCCTTAATAATAATTTCTTGGCATGGCGCATTATTTTTTAAGATTTTTGGGCGCATTGACATTACGGTTTTTGCAAGCGGCAAAAGCGATAAAGCATCTTTTAAATTGGCGGGCGGGGTTGGTTCGCGTAAGAATGCCAATAATTCGCCCACTTCGCGTAAATCTTGGCCTGTTTTGCGTTGCTTTTTACCCATTGTAACGCCCATTGCCACGCGCTCAACAGTGCCGAATAAATTATTCAAAACGGGGATTTTTGAAATTGTGCCATCGGCCTTAATCGGTTTTTCATATAAAACCGCAGGGCCATTTTCATTCAAAAGCCTTGTTGAAATTTCGGTCATTTCCAAGACGGTTGATATAGGTTCTTTAACGCGAACCAGTTTGCCGTCACGTTCAAGAATTTCGATAAATTCACGCATTGATTTATAAGACATGTCACCTCAATATGTGAAATACGAATTTTAAACAAGAATAGATGTTGTCCAAATGCATAAAATGAAAAATATCGAAAAAATTATTGCCTTAATTACAATTCCCTTTGTTCTTGGTGCTTGCCAGACAATTGATAGAATTAAGGGAAATAAGCCATCATGCCCTTCGTATAATTATTCGAATTTTATGGGGAAAACCAAAGAATATTTATTGGCGGCAAAAATTAAAGACGAATATGTGATTATTGAAAATGGGCAAAATCTTGATGTGCGTAATGATTTGCGCGTGGCATTTTATATTGAAAATAATTTAATATCGGGAATTGGTTGTTATTAATTTTATATTCAGTATGTAGATTTTATCTATATTTAACAAAGGAGTTTTTGCAATGAAGAAATTTGGTTTGATTTTTGGTGTTTTGGCAAGTTTTACACTTGTGTCTTCAATTGCAATGGCGTGTTCTGACCCTGCGCATTGCAAATGTAAACATCATAATTCTAAAAAACATAAACCCCATAATCATCATGCAAATGTGCCACCTGTTGTTAAACCTGACCCAATGCTTGCATCATGCAAAGCAGAGGGTTTGCAATATTTGGTTGGCAAAAACAAAAGCGTTCTTGCAACTATGAAATTTGCAAAACCAATTCGTGTTGAAGAACCCGGAATGATGTACACAATGGAATATAGCGCCGAACGCACACGCATTATAACCAATGAAAAAGGCATTATTACAAGTGTGATTTGCGGTTAAATCTTCTGCCAAATCCCAATTCGATTGCCTGATGGATCAAGAAATTCAAATCTTTTTCCGCCCGGAAATTCGAAAATTTCAACCACAATATCACCGCCCGCAAGTTTAACTTTTTCATAAGCGGTCTCAAGGTCATCAACACAAATCACCCCCATTGGTGGGGTGATTTCTTTTTGTTCACAAAACCCAATATCGGTATCATTTGTTGTTGTTGCCGCATATTCAGGGCCAAAATCGGTAAAATTAAAGCCAAGAGCCAATGAATAAAATTCCTTGGCAACATTAATATCTTTTACCGCTAATTCTAAATAATCAAGACGTGCCATTTTAACTCCCAAAAGGATTTACACCAAATAAAATTGGATGAAGTTTATAGCCAATTGCAATCCATAAAAGGATTCCGAATGCGATTGATGCTTCGTCATTGCGACCCCATTTAACAGGCATTTTTTCTGCTTTTGGTTGTAGAATACGTGAAATTATTGCAAAGCCAAGGAATGAAGCGAATAGAATAAAGCTTGCCAAATCACCATTTGCAATCAAATGTCCAAAAGCCCAAAATTTAATAGCGTTCAATTGCGGGTGTTTTAAGATCGCCGCAATCTTACCTTTCAAATAACCCGAAACCAACATTATCATAGAAATAAGCGTGAATAAGAAATTTACATGCTTGCCCCATTTAGGTGCGATATATAATTCAGGTGCGATTGGGCGAAATTTTGAATAGCCAATAATAATAAGGACAAGGCCAACCAAAGAAATTATTGAAAATATGCCCTTAAAAGGCATGGCGCCAATTTTTTCTTTTATATTTTGTGTGAACTTTGTTCGTAAAGATAAATGAGCGCCAATAAAAATTACTAACCCTAATATTAAATTGTTCATTCTATTTTGTCCGTATTTTTGATTGAAATTGATTATTTGTGATTGTCGTTGACAGGTATGATTTTGTGTGAATATATGATTATAGATATTTTATAAAAATCACAACTTTACAGGAAGCGCTTGATGAACAGAAAAATTATTAAAGCCACGATTGCAATTATTGCTTTATCTGCTCTTAGCGCATGTTCTTCAACAAATTTAGCCCAAAGCAATGATTTATATCGAAGGGATAATTCGGATCGTTTAAGTGCTAAATTATCTTTTGTTTCTATTCCAGTTACTAATGGTGATAAAAACTGGAATTTGGGTGCTGTGCTTCGTGCGCCATATAAAAAAGATGGCGATAAAGTACCTGCGGTAATTATTGTTCATGGGTCGGGCGGCGTGGATTCGCGCGGCGGGCATTATGCCCAAGAATTAAATAAAATTGGCATTGCAACTTTGGAAATTGATTTATGGGCGGCACGCGGCGTTAAAACCGCATTAGAGCGCCCAAAAACTGTGCAAGAGACATTGCCTGATACTTATGCCGCGCTTAATTTTTTAGTCAATAATCCAAATATCGCAGCGAATAAAATTGGTATAACTGGCTTCTCTTGGGGTGGTGTGGTTTCAATGCTTACTTCTGTTGAGGCTAATAATACAAAATATGCAATCAATGGTGAAAGATTCGCTGCACATGCACCGTTTTATCCCGTTTGTTGGGTTTATAACAAAGCCCCAGGTTATGAATTTAAAGATTTAACTGGTGCACCTATTTTAATTCAAGCGGGTAAGGCTGATTTATATGATGCGCCTGATACTTGTGAAAAATTGTTGGAAACTGTTCCAGCCAAAGACCGCGCAAATGTGAAACTTATTATGCATGATAATGCCACACATGCATGGGAAAGGCGCGAACCAGATGCCGAAGCCTTTGACCCTTATTCGCACCTTGGTAAAGGCGGGCTTGTCCCATTAAAATATAATGCCAAAGCCGCCGAAGATGGCACAAATACATTAATTGAATTTTTTACAAAAAATCTTAAAAACTAGTTGTTTATAATGGCGTAAATTGTATGCCAAAGATTATAAATTGCGGCAATAAGGAATAAAACCCCCGTAGATTTTCCAATCCAAATACTAAGGTTTTTGCGCGATAATAATAAATCGCGCGAATGACCTGCTGCAAGTGCGATACATCCATAAACTGCAAATTGCGTTAGTATGGTTAAAATTCCCATTATTAAGGCTTGGAAAATTAGTGAACCATATTGTGGTTTTAAAAAGTTTGGATAAACCGCCAACACAAATGCATAGGCTTTAGGGTTTAAAATACAGGTTATAAATCCTTGATAAAAGGCAGATTTGTAATTTTTTGAATTGTCATCATTTATTTTTTCAACAAAAATATTACTTTTTATAAGGCTTGTTCCAATATAAATCATATAAATTGAACCAATTATAAGCATGGATTGAAATAATAATGGGCTTATATTCGCGGCGGCAATAACAAGGGTGAAACCAATAATTGTATGAAAAATACCCCCAAGCATTATGCCAAAGATTGCCGCAAAACCCATTTTTTTTCCCGAATGCAATGAGTTTGCCAAAACAAACATCATATCCATTCCAGGAACTAAAACTATGCCGAATAATAATAGAAAATAAATCCAAAGATTTGCTGCATATGTCATTTTTTCTTGGCTTTTGCCTTTTTTTCTTTTTCAGTTTCAGGCGGCCCTTTTGGCGCTTTTTGTGGTTTCAATTCATCACAAACCCGCCAACAATACCATGCCGCATAAGAGCGAAATGGTTTCAAATGATCTGCCATAGTAGCAATTTCTTTGGGTTTTGGCATCTCATCAAGGCCGTAAACATGCGCAAAACCTTTGCGGACACCCAAATCATCAATTGGCCACACATCCTCACGGCCCAAAGTGAAAATAAGATACATTTCGACCGTCCAACGCCCAATTCCACGCACTGAGGTTAAACGTTCAACAATTTCATCATTGCTTAAATGTCCAATTTCATGATTATCGGGAACAATACCTTCAATCTTCTTTTGCGATAAATCATTAATTGCCGCAATTTTATTCCATGACAAACCCGCGCCGCGCAGCGCCTCATCATCCATTGCAATGAATGCCTGTGGGCTAGGGAAGGGAACAATATCCCCCAATATTTCCAAATCAAAAAGCTTTAAGACACGCCCCAAAATCGTGCTTGCGGCCTTGCCCGATAATTGTTGAAAAACAATTGCACGAAACAATGCTTCATAAGCTGAATAGCCACGTTCAGATGGAATTGGGCATGGGCCAAATTTTTCAAATAATTGTTCAAATTTGGTGTCTAATTTTAAAAAAACTTTGTTCATGTTTTATTCTATTCTATATTTTGTTATTCATGTCAATGCACGTGATTTCCATAAAATTTTACAGGTAAGTTTAAAAAATATTTTGCATGCTTGTGCTACCTACGCTTGTGTTTAGGTGGTGTTGAAATGCATGACGCTTTCAAAAAAACTGTAAATGCATCCGATGAGCATAGCGAAAATCTTGGAAATAGAGGTGCAGAAAATTTGTCTGCAAAACAGGCATATTTTATGAATTATCAAAAGACAATCTATGCCCAGCAAGAAGTGGAAAACTATATTGCGATAATGATTATCGCGCTAATTGTTTGTTTTTGTTTTTATGTAATAAAGGTAATATAATAATGATAAGAAAAATACTTTTACAAAATTCACTTTGGCATAAGTTTACAAGGCAAAATATTGGGTTTGGGCATAAGCATCACGATGACTTAATGAAGATGTCACAAAGCCAAATTGAAGTACCAGATAGTGATATTTTTGACGACAAAATTATTTATGATGCCGAAAACGAATTCGAGGCGTCAAAGATTGATAATTATATGAAATACATTGCCGCAATCTTCTTTGCGGTTACAATTTCAACCATAATTGTATTAATTCTTTTGAATTAGATGGCATTTACAAGCAAAAAGGCAGATTTTAAATCTTCCAATTTTGCGTTTGCTTTTGATAAATCTTCATCATCATAGCCCCAGAGTGTGGCATTATGATCTTCTTCAATTCTTATTGCTTTGAATAATTCTTCAGGGGTGATTTCTTTTTCAACCAGCCTTAGCCCCAATATCGCGGAACCCGCCAATGCAGTTACAAAGGCAAGAATTGTAAGGCGAATATCATCATATTGTTGCGCAATTTCGCCAATTTTGGTCAGGGTTTCTTCGGTTTGGAATAATCCTAAACTGTCTGATTTTGCGATGAATTCGATATTAAATTTGGATTTTACCCAATTTATATGTTCATCCCAAATTTTGCATTGTGTTTCATATAAAATTTGTGGCGCACTTGTTCTATAACAGCATAAATCAGATGAGGCGTATTTTTGAATTTCGGCAATTAATTCATTGCGCGTAAGCTGTGCCCTATCAATTGCCACATTTACAAGGCGCGTAATCGGCATTGTATCAGTATCAATATTGTCGCCTTGATTTTCCCATTCAAGCGCAATTAATTCAGCCGTCTTTAAACTTGGCACAATTAAAGGGTTTTTGGCAGGTGTTACAAGGCGACGATTATCAAGGAAAACCCCAAAACCATCGCCCAATACATCCGCTTTCACAGATTTGTAAAATTTGTGACCTGAAATTGCCAAAATTTAAGCCTTAAAAATGGGTTGCAGTTTTTGAAATCAATTGTTTTGCAATCTCTGCTTCAATGCGTTTTTGAAGGCGAATTTTATATTCATCCTTAAAATTCAAAAGCAAAGTGCGGTCATAACGGCGCCAGCCAAGATAAGGCGATTTATCAATCGATTCATAAGGTAATAAACGATACCATGTCCAGCTTAAGCTATTGATTTGCTTGCCGCTATTGGTTGGCATTCCATATTTATTGATAATTTTTTGCTCAAGTAATTTTTCATCGATTGCTTCGTTTGGTGTGTAGCCAACATAAACAACGGCAACGCCATCCGCATTATCTGCATAAGGCATAAATTCGATACGGATACGTTCACCATTAAGATGCGTCGCCTCGATTGCAGAGATGATTTTTGATGAATCATAGGTAATTAATTTTGAATTGTCTTTATTCTTATTAACTTCCATTGAAAGGGCGTTTTTCCAATCGGTTCCACCCATTAAATCATATGTTTGATAACCATTACGGTTCAAAGCTGTCCGCGCCTCACTAGGGGACATAAGCAATCTTACGCCTGAAATATCGAAATTTAACACTTGTTGTTCGTTATAAATGGGTGTTGTTTCAACTATCTCTTTTTCAACTGGCTTTGAAACCGGCGTAGCAGTTGCTTTTGGTGTCGGCTTGACATTTGTTTTTTTATCAAATAACTTTGGGTACTAACTTTTAGTGGGGTGGGGCTGTGGGTTAGGTTGCTTTTTAAAAGCTTCTTTAGTCGCTGTTTTGACAGTTGTTTTTTGCGTTGCGCCCGTTTGCGCAATACCTGATGTGGTGAAAATGGCAGTTGATAAAACTGCCAACGCTGTTGCTTTAACTATATTATTGATTTTCATGAATCGCCTATATAAGCGAATATAAAATTTGCGCAATACTTATAAATCGTTTGTTTTGAATTTATATTAGGCTACTTATTGGTTTACCTATTTGAAGGGTTTGAAAGGGTCTTTGCCTTCATATTCTTCAAAGCCCAAAAGCTCAAAAGCGTCCTTCATATGTTTTGGCAACTCAGCTTTCAATTCAAGCATTCCGCCTTTTGGGTGCGGTATTTTTAAAGCGCGTGCATGAAGGTGCAATTGATCCGACAAGCCACCAATATCAGGACGGTCACAGCGATATTTTGGATCACCTGCAATCGAAGTTCCCATTTCAGCCATATGGAAACGTAATTGGTGGGTGCGCCCTGTAACTGGTTTCATTGCAACCCATGAAGCGCGGGTTCCAGCGTTTGAAATCACTTCGTA
>JAPUEP010000189.1 GCA_027492515.1 Hyphomonadaceae bacterium | reverse complement strand
AAGCATTATCACAGATAGGAAGTTTGGCGCACGCTTAGGTTAAGCAAAACCATATTCTGTTGGGTTATGGATTTTTGGCATGTTTGGTTCCACTTTATTGGGCCAAAGCCGAAGCCGACAAAATGCGCGACCATATGCAACAATTACAATCCGATGTTGCCAAAGAACAAAAAGAAATCCACACACTCGAAGCCGAACTAACCTATCTTAATACTTATGAGCGTATTGAAAAAACGGCCAAAGAAAACCTTGGCCTTGTTTCACAGGATGCAAGTCAATTCATTGATATGAATGAAATTGACCAATATGCCCCAATCCATCAAGAACAAGCGCCACCAGCCGTAACACCAGTTGATAATAAAGAAACTACCCCAAAGCCCCAAATTGAAAATGGGGTAAAAAAATGAGCCAAGAAAAAAAGCCATTTGATTTTTTTGGAAATATGATTGCCAAGGCAAAAAACAAAAGCAAAGATTTTGTTGATGCCCATGATGCCAAAGATTCTGAATTCATTGATAAAACCGCAACTTTGCGCCCAATGTTAAAAAGCCAATTTTTGGGTTTGGTGTTTTTGGGTGGATTCACACTTATTGGTGCAAAGCTTGCTTATGTAACCTTGTTTAGGCCATTTGATGAAGCGCGTTCATCCGCACGCGCTGAAACCCAAAGAATTACGGGGCGCGCCGATATTGTTGACAGAAATGGCGTATTGCTTGCAACCTCGCTTTCAAGTTTTGCACTTTATGCAAATCCGCGTGAAATATGGGATGCGCGTGAAACCGCAATTGCAATTCGTAATATTTTCCCTGACCTTAATGAACAAGATTTGATTGCAAAATTATCAAATAAAACCCGCCCTTTAGTTTGGATAAAGCGCCGCCTTACACCGCAACAAAAACAACAAATATGGGAATTGGGGCAACCCGGCCTTGAATTTGAACAAGAAACCCGAAGGATTTATCCGAATGGTGAACTTGCGGGGCATTTATTGGGTGGCACAAATGGCGATGGTAAAGGTATTATCGGTCTTGAAAACACATATCAAGCGCAATTAGAAAGCAAACAACAAGCCCCATTAAAATCATCAATCGACAGCCGCGTTCAATATATAGTTGAACAAGAACTTGCCGAGGCGGTTGCAAAATATCACGCAACATCTGGCGCGGCATTGATTATGGATGTTACAAATGGCGAAATCATTGCCGCCGCTTCAAACCCAACATTAAACCCAAATAAATTTGGTGCAAAAGGCATTGATTCGCAAAAAAATAACTATCTTTCAAATACTTTTGAAATGGGTTCAACATTCAAAGCCTTTACCTTTGCCGTGGCTTTAAATGATGGAAAAATCACACCTGATTCAAGTTTTGATGTAAGTCACCCAATTAATGTTGGCGGCTTTGATATTTCCGACTTACACTCTGTTGGTACGATTGCTGATGCACGCAAAATTTTGGCGGAATCTTCAAATATTGGCACGGTTCAAATCGCACGCCTTGTTGGCTCACAAAGGCTAAAAACATTTTTTACTGATTTGGGGCTTTTAAAGAAAATTAGTGGCGGCCTTTATGGCGCGTCAAACCCATCTGCCCCTGAAAGATGGGCATCAACCGAAACCGCAACAATTGCCTTTGGGCAGGGTATAAGGGTTTCGCCATTGGCGGTTATTGCCGCTTATGCCGCTATTACTAATGGTGGTAATTATATTGACCCAACTTTCTTAGTTCGCGACCCTTCAACCCCATTAAAGGCAACGCGCGTTATTTCCCCCGAGGCATCACATCAAATACTTGAATTATTGCGCGGTGTTGTAACCAATGGAACAGGCAAATCCGCCGATGTGCCATCTTATCCAGTGGCAGGCAAAACTGGAACTGCTGATGTTGCGGGCAAGGGCGGTTATGAAACCAATAAAAGGGTTTCATCATTTGCAGGTGTGTTTCCAGCGAACAATCCAAAATATGCAATTTTAGTGCTTGTTAATGAACCAAAGTCAATTGATGGCGGCCCTGCGACGGCGGCAATTGTGGCGGCGCCATATGTTGCGAAAATAATTGCACGAATAGGACCAATTATGGAAATTGCGCCGCAGCGCGTTATTGCGCAAGCGCAAACTTCTGCTATGGATGTGCAAACCAAATCAAGCGCACCGCAAGCGATTTCGCCTAATACCAAAATTGCCAAGCCAATTAGTATAGGGGCACGATAGCTTCGGTCATACCAAGGTACTTTGTTACAAATGACCCAAGATAAAAGTTACGATTTAAAAGAGCTTCTAACCAATCCAGTCAATGATGAATATGGCGCAATAAAAATAAGCGGCCTTGCATCTGATAGCCGCAAGGTGAAAAAAGGCGATTTATTCTTTGCGCTTCAAGGTGTTCTTAAAAATGGCGCAGATTTTGCCAAGGCTGCTCAGGCTGCGGGTGCTGCGGAAATTGTTTCAGAAGTTAATGTCGATTGCGTAACTATACCGCAAATTATAGTAAATGATGCGCGCGATGCATTATCACACGCCGCCGCCGTTTTTTACCCTGCGCAACCCGACACAATAATCGCGATTACGGGCACAAATGGTAAAAGCTCTACAGTTGATTTCTTGCGTCAAATTTGGGCCGAATGCGGACATCGTGCGGCATCATTGGGAACATTGGGCGCGATTACGCCAGAGGGTTCGGTAAATCTTGGTTTTACAACACCTGATCCAATTTCGCTTCATGCCAATTTGGAAGATTTAAAGCAAAAAAATATTACCCATGTGGCAATGGAATCATCATCACATGCACTTGTTCAAAAGCGTATGCATGGCGTGAAATTAAAGGCGGGTGGATTTTCAAATCTTACCCAAGATCACCTTGATTATCATGAAACTATGGATTCGTATGCCGAAGCAAAAATGATTTTGTTCACTGATTTATTGCCAAAATCATCACCTGCGGTAATTAATGCGGATGCAGAATATGCGCCAAAATTTGAAGAGGCGGCAATTAAATCGGGGCTTGATTTAAAGCTTGTTGGCTGGCGCGGTAATTATCTTAAAATTCAAGAATTATGGCCAAAACCTGCATCGCAACGTGTTGATTATCGTTTTGAAAATAAAACCTATCCCGTTGAAATCCCACTTATCGGTGAGTTTCAGGCATTAAATGCCACTATGGCGGCGGGGCTTGCACTTTCATTGGGTGAAAAACCCGAAAATGTATTCAAGGCTTTAACTGAATTAAGGCCTGTAAAAGGGCGTATGGAGCATATTGGGCAAACTAAAGAGGGTGCGCATATTTTTGTTGATTATGCACATACACCTGATGGTTTGGATGTATTATTACGCGCGGTGCGCCCACACGCGCCGGGTAAAATCATTCTTGTTTTTGGTTGCGGCGGCGATAGGGATAAGACAAAGCGTCCTAAAATGGGTGCAATTGGCGCAAAATATGCCGATATTATAATTGTAACTGATGATAATCCACGCACTGAAGATGCCCAAACAATTCGCCGTGAAATCATGGTTGCCGTTCCACATGCCCAAGAAATTGGTGATAGAAAAACTGCAATCGAAACCGCAATTAAAATGGCGGGCGCGGGCGATGCCGTAATTATTGCGGGCAAAGGGCATGAAACAGGGCAGATTGTAATGGATAAAATCCTTCCATTTTCTGACCAAGAAACCGCAATTGATTATTTGAACGCAAATGGGGGCCAAATTGTCTAACCCACTTTGGAGCGCCAAAGAAATTGCCGAGGCCACAAATGGGCAGATACTTGGTGATTTTGTTGCAAATGGCGTTGAAATTGATTCACGTGCCATAAGTGCCAATGATTTATTCATTGCGCTTAAGGTTGAACGCGATGGTCATGATTTCGTACAAATGGCCTTGGAAAAAGGTGCAAGCGGTGCATTAATAAGCCAGAAGGGCGCAATTCACTCCAATCAAGGCGCTGTTTTATGCCAAGATACAATGCTTGGCCTTGAAAATATGGGTGCATATGCGCGCCGCCGCGCCAATATAACAAAACGTGTTGCGGTAACTGGTTCGGTTGGCAAAACTACGGTTAAGGAATTAACGGCGGCGGCATTATCGGCATCAGGCAAAACCCATAAATCGGTTAAATCATATAATAATCATTGGGGAGTGCCACTTACACTTGCACGCCTTCCACAAGATGCACGATTTGGGGTTTTTGAAATCGGCATGAACCATGCGGGCGAAATTTCAAGACTTTCACCACAAGTTCGCCCACATGTTGCAGCTATAACAACTGTTGCCCCTGTTCACATCGAGCATTTCGGAAGTCTCGAAGCAATTGCCGATGCCAAAGCCGAAATTTTCTTGGGCGTTGAGCATGGCGGTTCGGTTCTTATCCCTGCTGATAATCCAATGACATCAAGATTACTGGCGCGCGCCAAAGATATTGATGGAATTAAAGCGCTTACTTTTGGTAAGGCTGATAATGCCGATGCGCATATTATTGATGTGCGCATGGATAATAAAATTCGCCATGTTAGCGCAAATATTTTGGGTGAAAATGTTGAATGGCAAATCACCGAACCAGGTGATCATTGGATTTCAAACGGCCTTTGCGCGCTTACACTTGTTGCCCTCGCAGGTGGTGAGATTGAGGCTGCGGCAAGTGTTTTGTCAAATTTTGGTGCACTTGATGGGCGTGGCGCGGTTAAGAAAATTGCGTTTGCCAAGGGCGGTGAATTCACCCTTGTTGATGAAGCCTATAATGCCAACCCAACATCGGTTGCAGGCGCATTAAGCGCACTTTCACACCGCGAAGGCGGACGCAGAATTGCGGTTTTGGGTGATATGCTTGAACTTGGTGCCAAAGAAAATGAATATCACGCAGGCTTGATTGAACCAATTTTGGCAGCAAAACCTGATTTAGTTTTCTTATCTGGAACACGCATGAAGCATCTTTGGGATGTCATACCAGAAGGTATGCGCGGCGCATATGCACAAAATTCCAAGGAATTAGCACCTTTTGTGTGTGAAGCTATTTTACCAGACGATGTAATCATGGTTAAAGGTTCAAATGGTTCGCACATGAATGTGATTGTGGCCGCACTTGGTTCGCTTAAACACTAAGCTAAAAAATTATGAATAAAAAGGTTTGGAACAAAGATGTTTTATGAATTATTCCACAATCAGTTCAATCTTCTAAATTACATCACATTCCGAACAGGGCTTGCGCTTGCGACTGCGGCATTCTTAATTTTGGTTTTTGGTGGTCATATTATTGATTTTATGCGCGTTAAACAGGGGCGCGGTCAACCAATTCGTAAATTAGGCCCCGAAAGCCATTTTGCCAAACAAGGCACGCCAACAATGGGCGGCGCAATGATTTTGGGCGCTATCGGCCTTGGGGTTTTTCTTTGGGGTGATTTGAAAAATCATTATTTGCAAATTGTTATGTTTGTAATGTTTGGTTTTGGCATAATTGGTTTTATTGACGATTATCGCAAAGTTAAAAAACAACATGAAGATGGTTTATCATCAAAAATGCGCCTTTTGGGTGAATTTGTGATTGCCTTTGTTGCCTGTTATTTTATCGCGCAATGGCAAAATTCAACCTCAACTGAAAGTCCGCATTTAGGTTATTCAATTGCATTTCCATTCTTGAAAAATGTATTGTGGGATGTTGGCCCATTTGTTTTCTTATTTGGTCTTGTGGTGATTGTTGGCTTTGGTAATGCGGTCAATTTTACCGATGGGCTTGATGGCTTGGCAATTATGCCAGTTATGATTGCTTCATCAACTTTTGGCCTGATTGTTTATTTGGTCGGTAATTATAAATTTGCCGATTATCTAACTTTGCACCATGTTAAAGATGTGGGTGAGGTTGCGGTAATTATGGGCGCGGTTCTTGGCTCTGGCCTTGGGTTTTTGTGGTATAATGCCCCGCCCGCACAGATTTTCATGGGTGACACGGGGTCATTATCTTTAGGTGGCACATTGGGCGTTGTTGCGGTTGCGGCAAAACATGAATTTGTTTTGGCAATTGTTGGCTTTGTTTTTGTGATGGAACTTTTAAGTGTTGTGGCACAGGTTACATCATTCAAACTAACCGGAAAACGCGTTTTATTAATGGCGCCATTACATCACCATTTCGAAAAACTTCATTGGAAAGAACCAACGATTGTTATTCGTTTTTGGATTATGGCAACGATTTTTGCACTTATTGGCTTGGCAACCCTTAAATTACGATAGGTTTTTAAGGCATGTTCAAAATCACCACTTTCAAGGATAAAAAAGTTGCGGTGTTTGGGCTTGGCCGAACTGGAAACCCATGCGCTTTGGCTTTGCAAGAAGGTGGGGCGATTGTTTATGCGTGGGATGATAATGAAAAGACCCGCGAAAATGCCGCCAATTTGGGCGTAAGTCTTGGTGATTTAAACCAAATTGATTTTGACGAAATTTATGCCCTTGTCATGAGCCCTGGTGTGCCAATTTACGGCCCCAAAATGCATTGGGCGGCAAAGAAAGCGGCTGAAAAAAATGTGCCAATAATTGGCGATATTGAAATTTTTGCCCGCGAAATAAATATATTGCCACCCGAAAGTGCGCCAAAAACAATTGGCATTACTGGCACAAATGGCAAATCAACCACAACCGCATTAATCGCCCATATTTTGCAATATGCTGGCAAAGATGTGCGCATGGGCGGAAATATTGGCACGGGCATCCTATCATTGGATCCGCCGCGCGCGGGGGCATATTATGTGCTTGAGCTTTCATCTTATCAATTAGATTTGGCAAAAAGCCTTCGCCTTGATGTTGCTGTGCAACTTAATATTTCCGAAGATCATCTTGAGCGTCATGGAAATATGGAACGATATGTTGCCGCAAAACGCAATATTTTCGCTAATCAAACCAAATTAGACACCGCAATAATCGGCGTTGATGACGAATGGGGTGAGGCGCAATGTACAAATTTCGTTGCCGCAGGTAATCGCTTCATTGTTCCGATTTCTTCATGGCAATTTGTAAGTCCTGGGGTTTGTGCAATTGGCGGGATTTTGTGGGATGCAGGTTCAGGGCGCGCCAATGAAGTTGCCGACCTTCGCCTTGCCAAGGCACTACCTGGTGCGCATAATGGGCAAAATGCGGCGGCGGCTTATGCGGCATGTAAGGCACTTGGGCTTTCAACTGAAATAATTGTTCAGGCGATTATGAATTTTGGTGGCCTTAAACACCGCCTTCAAGAAGTTGATAAAATTGGTAATGTGAAATTCTATAATGATTCCAAGGCCACAAATGCCGATGCATCATTACAGGCATTAAAAGCCTTTGATAAATTACGCTGGATAGTGGGCGGGGAGGCCAAGACCGATGGCATTGACCCATTAATCCCATATTTCAACAAAATCACCAAAGCCTATTTAATTGGCGCCGCAAGCGAAAGATTTGCCAAAAATCTAAAAGATGTTCCGCATCAAATTTGTGGCGACATGAAAACAGCGGTAAAGGCGGCGTTTGAAGATGCCAAGGCAAATTATCCAAATGAGGAATTGGTAGTTTTATCACCCGCCTGCGCAAGTTTTGACCAATATAAGGATTTTGAAGCACGCGGCGATGATTTCATTAATGAAGTTGCGCAAATTAGTGCCGAAAATGCCAATGTTTTTGGTGAAAATGTAATTCCTTTCACCACTCTTTAACCATATTTGCGTCAAAGATTTCCATTAAGGATTTTTTTGATGAGTGGCAATATTTCACCTTTTGGATTAAGGGCAAAAATAAAACAATGGTGGGATAATATCGACCATATGTCGTTTATTCTGGTTTGCCTTCTTTTATCAATTGGTGTGATTTTATCATTCGGCTCTTCGGTTACGGCAACCGAAGATTTGCACATTCAAAACCAATTTTATTTTGTTTATAAACAAAGCGCATTTGCAATTGTTGGCTTTACAATTTTGATTTTATTATCAAATCTATCAATTGATAATATAAGACGAACCACAATTATTCTTTATTTAATTGCCTTTGCAATTTTGGTTTCAATTTTGGTTTTCGGTCATAGCGCAAAGGGTGCGCAAAGGTGGCTTAAGATTGGTGGCTTTGGTCTTCAGCCTTCGGAAATCATAAAACCATGCGCAATTGTTTTGGTTTCATGGGTTTTGACGCGCCGCATTTATGATAAAGAATTTAAAGGCGAATTATTGGCAATCGCACTTGTAGCTTTGCCGATTTCAATTTTCCTTCTACAGCCCGATGTTGGGCAAACCCTTTTGCTGACTATCGCCTTTGTATCAACATTTTGGATTGCAGGAATTGGCATTAAATGGATTATTGGCATAAGCGGGGTGGCAATGGCGGGTGTTATCGCCCTCTTTAGTTTTATGCCACACGTTATTTCGCGCTGGAACAAATTTATCGACCCAAATAATAACGATAATTACCAAGTCGAACGCGCATTAGATGCCATTTCAAACGGTGACTTTTTTGGCAAAGGCGCAGGTGAGGGGGTTATAAAACACCTTTTGCCCGATGCACATACAGATTTCATATTCTCCCTTGCGACCGAAGAATGGGGCTTTCTTGGGGCGTTAATTTTAATCTCATTATTTGCGGTTTTGGTAATTCGCGGCATCCATATCGCCAGCAAAAACCCCGACCCATTCGCCCAAGTTGCAGGTATTGGCATATACACACTTTTCGGCCTTCAAGTTGGCATAAATTTGGCTGTAAATCTAAACATCATCCCCGCAAAAGGCATGACATTACCATTTATTTCTTACGGCGGCTCATCATTATTAGGGTCGGCA
>JAPUEP010000188.1 GCA_027492515.1 Hyphomonadaceae bacterium | reverse complement strand
TTTCAAAACCGCGCGTTGAATTTTTACATCCAAGCCAACCATGGGAAGATTTAACCGACCGCCTTGCACGGCGCATTGAATGGGCCGATGCCGCAAATGGGGGTGATGATGAGTGATATTTTCATCGAAAAAACAAGCGCCGAACAAAGGCGCGCATCAAACCCTGCAACCTCCGTTTGGGCCACGGCAAATGCGGGCGCAGGTAAAACCAAGGTTCTGATTGACCGTATCGCGCGCATCCTTTTGCAAGGGGCGCAGCCATCAAAAATCTTAGCGGTAACTTACACAAAAGCTGCGGCAGCGGAAATGACCACGCGCCTTTTCAAAACCCTTGGTAAATGGACGATTGATAGTGATGCGGATTTAGAAAAAGCACTTAAAAAACTTGATCCCGAACTTAAAATAAACACCAATGTTTTGGAAAAAGCACGCGCATTATTTGCCAACGCCCTTGAAACCCCTGGCGGCCTTAAGGTGCAGACAATTCACGCATTTTGCGGCGATGTTTTAAAACGCTTCCCAATCGAGGCGGGCGTTGCCCCAGGTTTTGAGACCGCCGATGAAGTAATGGCGGGCGCAATTATGGATGAGGCCTTTGAGCGCGCAAATGCCAAAAACCTCCCGCTTTATAGCGCGATTGCCGCAATCACACATGGTGATAAAAACAAAGAATTATTGTCAAAATGCGTGAATAAATTAGGCCGTAATTTTGAATTTAATCGGCTAAATTTATGCCAAATCTTTTCGCAAAAATTTGGTTTTGATGTTTCGCAAGATGTTGATGTAGCGATTCAAAACGCAATAAATACAGTACCGCACGCGCTATTGGTTGATTTAAATAATGCCCTAGAGGCGGATATTGCAAATACAAGAAGTAAAAGCGCACTTGTTCATGCACAAAATGCCATTAATCCTAATCTTGAAACCGCATATCGTGGCCTATTGGGATTAATATTAAGTGATGGCGAAAAGCGCGGCGAACCTTGGATTGGCGCTGATGTTAAAAAACACCCTTCCGTAATTGAACTTTTTGGCCCCTTTCCATCAAGGGGTGAAGAATGGGAATTAGGCAAATTTGCTGATTTTTATGACGCAGCAAAACAAATCGAAGCCCTTAAATTTTGCCAAAATACTTTAAACCTTATTGAGGCATCAAGCGCGTGGCAAAATGAATATCGGGCATTAAAAAACCAATATGGCCTGCTTGATTTTGATGATTTATTGGCGATTACATCAAATCTTTTGAACCGTGGCCAAGGTAGCGCGCTTTGGGTAATGTATAAATTGGATAAGGGCCTTTCACATGTTTTAATTGATGAAAGTCAAGATACAAGTGCCGAACAATGGGATTTGCTGCACCCGCTTCTTGAAACCCTTGAAAGTACAACGGGCGATGAAATTCGCACCCAATTTGTCGTAGGCGATGATAAACAATCAATCTATCGTTTCCAAGGTGCAAGCCCGCAAAGATATGAAGAAGAAAGAATGCGCTTCATTGGCAAAAATGAAATCTACCAAGGCCAATTTAACGAAGTTAAATTTGATGTTTCATTTCGAACCGGCGAAGAAATTTTAAAAGCAGTTGATATTATCTGGCACACTGGATTTGGGAAACCAAGTGCGGATTTTCCGCAAGAATTAGAAAAAAAATATTTATGGCCGCAAAGCCATTTTTCCGCACGCTCAAAAGAAGCCGCCATCACTGAATTATGGCCACTTATTTTGGGTGACAAAAAGGAAAAAATAGAACGCGAAGCCTATGATTTCCCACTAGATGCCGAAAGCGAGGAAGATGCAAAATCAAAACTTGCCGATTTAATCGCACGTCAAATTGCATTGCGCATTAAAAATGGTGAAAAAATCTGGGCAAAAGATGAAAATGGCGCGCCTATTTTGCGCCCCTGCACTGCCGCTGATTTTATGATTTTGGTAAAAGGGCGCGGCAGCCTTTATCATAGAATAATCAAACGCCTTAAAAAGCATAAGGTTAAAGTTGCGGGTGCGGATTTGATAATTCTTAAAAAAGAGCCCGCGATTTTGGATTTACTGGCTGCTGCGCAATTTGCGCTTTGTAATAATGATGATTTTAATCTTGCCTGCCTTTTGAAAAGTGGGTTTTGTAATTTATATGATGATGACAAACATCTTTTCCCAATCGCGTATAATCGCGGTTTTAAATCCGTATTGCGTATGATTGAGGAAAGCGATGATAGCATTTATTCAAATGCAAAAATCTTCCTTGATAATATAAAAAATATTGGCGCACATATTCCGCCATTTGATTTTTTTGCAAAGATTTTGGAAACCAAAATTGATGGGCAAAATACGGGCTGGGATTTATTATTAAAACGCTTTGGCGAAGAAGCACGCGAACCAATTGAGATTTTTTTAGACCTTGCACTTAATGCCGCAAATATTAATGCGCCCAATCTTCATTTATTTATCGATTATATCGAAAACAAAGCCCAAAGCGTAAAGCGCGAATTTGACCAAAATGATGATGGCGTAAAAGTTATGACCATTCATGGTTCAAAAGGGCGCGAGGCGCCAATTGTTATCTTACCCGATACAACCCGTGCAGCAAAAAGCGATAATGATAATTTATATTATGATGGCGAAAGTAAAATTCCATTTTGGACACCAAATTGCGCTTTTAAAACCGATTTTATCAAAACCCTTGCCGAGCAGGAGAAAGATAAACAGGCGCAAGAAGATCAAAGGCTTTTATATGTTGCCATGACCCGCCCGCGTGACAGGCTTATTTTATGTGGGCACCAATCAGGTTCGGCAAAAAAAGGTTATAGTGATAATTGCTGGTATGATTATTTTGAACGAAATCTTAGCTTTAATGAAAATTCCCAAGATTTAGTGCTTGATGAAAATAATGGTCTAATTGGCAAAATTTGGGGCAAATTACCCGATGGCCCAATTGCAAAACCAAAAACAAAGCCCATTATTCAAGATATTAGCGTGCCTGAATGGGTAATAAAGCCAATTGATAAAAAACAAATCAATGAACGGCGAATTGCGCCATCAATTTTAATTGATGAAAATTACGAACCCCCCGCAATTTCCCCCGTTTCAGGTAATAAAATTGCACGCTTTTTGCGCGGTACATTAATCCATGAATTGCTTGAAACCTTGCCGCAAATTAAAAAATCGCGCCAATTAGAACAAGCGCAAAAAAGGCTTTCGCGTGAAAATCAAATTGATGATGACTTGAAAAATGACATTATCAATGAAGCGATAAAAATCATAAATGATGCACAATTTGGCGATTTATTTTCGCAAGATTCGCGCGCCGAAGTGGCAATCATGGGTAAATCAAAACTTCTGCCAAATGATATGATAATTAATGGCATGATTGATAGGATGATTATCAAAAATGATGAAATCCTGATACTTGATTATAAAACCAACCGCCCACCGCCAAAAAATATCAATGATGTTGTGCCGCAATATATAAATCAGATGGCATGTTATTGGGCTTTACTGCATGAAACTTATCCAAGCCATAAAATCAAATGTGCTCTTTTATGGTCGGATGTGACTGATTTAATGGAAATTCACGATGTTTTGATGAATTCTGATTTGGTAAAACTTAAGTAGATTATATGGTCAAAAACCTTGACTTAGGGAAAAAGGTTCTTAACTCTAATCTTTAATATTGGAGAAAAATTATGGCCACGGTTAGTGTTAGCGATGAAAGTTTTGAAGCCGATGTATTGGGTTCATCAAAACCAGTTTTAGTAGATTTCTGGGCAAGCTGGTGTGCGCCATGTAAGGCAATTGCGCCAAGCCTTGAAGAAATTTCCAATGAATTGGGCGAACAAATCACAATCGCCAAAATTAATATTGATGATAATCCAATGACACCGTCTAAATTTGGTGTGCGCGGTATTCCAACCATGATGATTTTCAAAGACGGTAAGGTCGTTTCAACCCAAGTGGGCGCAATGGCTAAAAACCGAATTGACGGCTGGATTAAAGATAGCATTTAATCAAATTTGGGGATTATTTGATGATTGGTGTCGTTGTCGTTAGTCACGGTGATTTATCCGTAGAGCTTGTAAAAGCGGCGGAGCATGTGGTTGGCAAACAGGTGCAAATGACACCAATTTCCATTGGCCCAGATGATGATATGACGGTGCGCCGCGATGATATTTTGGCGGCCTGCCAATCTGCGGATACTGGTGAAGGTGTGATAATCCTTACTGATATGTTTGGCGGCACACCATCAAACCTTGCAATTTCGATTATGGAACGTGGCAATTACGAAGTTATTGCGGGGGCAAATTTGCCAATGCTTATTAAACTTGCCGAAGTTCGTAAAACCCAATCAATCGCACGCGCTGCATTTGCAGCACAAGATGCAGCAAGAAAATATATTGCCGTTGTATCTTCACTTTTGGCGAATTAAATTAGACCAAGGGGGGTGTGATTTGCCATGAATAAAGTATCAAAAGAAGTTGCCATAACCAACAAACGCGGCCTTCACGCCCGCGCATCATCAAAATTCGCCGTTTTAGCCGCCGAATTCAAAGACACCGAAATCAAAGTGTCAAAAGATGATGAAGAAGTATCTGGCGATTCTATCATGGATCTAATGATGCTCGCCGCCGGCATAGGTTCCAGCATAGAAATCACCGCCGAAGGCGATAGAGCACAAGAAGCAGTTGATGCCTTGGTTGCCCTTGTCGAAAACAAATTTGGCGAAGAAGAATAGACAACTTAAATTGCCGCCTTCGCTACGCTCACTTAGCAATTTAGAAAATAAGGCCAAAAATATTTGAAAATGCGATTTCCAAATATTTTAGACATATTCAAAAAAAGCTCGAAACAAAGTTTCGAGCTTTTTCTAAACTAAAATGTCAGTAAAAATCAAAAACCACGCTTTTTGATTTTTATTGCCCGCTTTCCCCTAAATTGCTAAGCGAGCGTAGCGAGGGCGGCAATTTAAGTATTATACTGTCTGGTTGAAATGCCCAATTTCAGGATAATTATTCAAAATTGGCATCACGCCTTTATGGAATAAATCCTTCATATCTTGTTCTGAAATTGTGCTTTCAACAACCACAACCAATTCAGGCTTGTTTGATGATGCGCGAACCAAAACGAATGAGCCATTGGTTAGATTAACACGCGCGCCATTGATTGTGTTTACGTTTTTGATTGGCGTTCCCAAAATTGTGCCACCATCTGATGCCAATTTTTCAAAACCAGCAACAATTTTATCAACTGTGCCATATTTGATTTCATCATCACAGTGGCAAGACATTGTCATAGATGTCCAAGTTTTTGGTAAATCTTGCTTTAATTCAGATAATTTCTTACCCGCCGCATTATCAAGCATTTGCAAAACCGCCTTTGCGGCAACCGTACCATCATCATAGCCAAGACCATAAGGATCGCGGAAGAAGAAATGGCCCGATTTTTCAAACCCCGCCAATGCATTCAAATCCGTTGTACGGCGTTTGATGTATGAATGGCCAGTTTTATAATAATCAATTGTTACGCCATTAGCTTTTAAAACAGGGTCAATTTCATAAGCGCCAGTGGATTTCACATCCACAACAAAAGTTGAATTCGGGTGAGTTGCCGACATATCACGGGCAAGTAAAAGGCCAATTTTATCGGCGAAAATCTCTTCGCCCTTATCGTCAACAACGCCGCATCTATCACCATCGCCATCAAAGCCAAATGCCACATCAGCGCCAGTTTCACGCACCAGCTCTGCCATTGAATGAAGCATTTCAATATCTTCAGGGTTTGGATTATATTTTGGGAAAGTGTAATCAAGATTACAATCCATCTCGATAACTTCGGCGCCCATCATGCGAAGTGCATCAGGGCTATAAGCGCCCGCCGCGCCATTTCCGCATGCGGCGATAACTTTAATTGGGTTTTTAAGTTTGAAATCACCCACAAGCGCCTTGATATATTTTTCGCGCATACCTTCAATATAGGTTAATTTGCCACCTTCACGCGGAACAAATTTGCCGCCCAATACGATTTCTTTCAATCGTCCCATTTCATCAGGGCCGAAAGTAAGCGGGCGGTTCGCGCCCATTTTAACGCCCGTCCAACCATTTTCATTATGGCTTGCAGTAACCATTGCAACCGCCGGGGCATCAAGGGCAAATTGCGCATAATAAGCAACAGGTGACAAACAAAGGCCAATATCCAAAACCTCACAACCCGCCTCAATAAGGCCAAGTGTAAGTGATTTTTTTATCATCAATGAATAAAAGCGATAATCATGCCCAACCACAACTTTGGTTGCGCCATATTCATGCAATAAAGTGCCAAGGCCAAGACCCAAAGCCTCAACGCCCAAAAGGTTTAATTCAGGTGGTTTTTCATGCCCTTGAATCCCAAACCACCAACGCGCATCATATTCACGAAAACCAGTAGGCTTTACAAGCGGTGTATTTTCAAATTCAATAGTATTAGGACGCAAATCAGACACTGGCGTAGGAAGCATTATATCCACCTTGTTTTTAATTATATTTAGCCATTAGGGCATATAAACCCTAGCCCTCATACATGACAATTTCAATATTAAACGCCATTTATAATCTGCGTTTTACCCCTTAATGTCATCTTTCCTGCGCCAAGGGCCTTCAAATTTAGGGTTTTCACCGCGGCGTCTATCAGGGCCGAAATATGATGAAATACGAATAAAGGGTCTTGGGCGCTCAATAACATTTTGAAGGCGCATCATAAGGCTTTTTGCATTGATTGGTTTAACCAAAAACTCATTAACGCCTGCATCGCGTGCGGCAATAACTTTTGATTTTTCTGAATGACCCGTTACCATGATTATTGGAATAAAAGGGTTTGGACTATCATCACCGGTGCGTATCATGTGAACAAATTCAACGCCATCAATCATAGGCATAGAAAAATCGACCAAAAGAATATCAATTGGCACGGTTTTCATTAATTCAAGCGCCTCAATTGGTTCAGATGCCTCGCGTACATCAGTGATACCAATCGCCTTTAAAAGTTCTTTGATAAGGCTTCGCATATGATGATTATCATCAATAACCAAAACGCTTATCGGTATGCTCGCAACAGCCATTTATACCGCCATCTATTTTTAACGCGATTTCTATGCGTTAGAGTTTGTGTGACCTAATAATTTTTACCACCTGTAGAAAATCCCAAGAGGTTAATCAAGTGGACTAATAACATAATTGTAAAAAAAGCAAGTAAAATTGACGCCTCCACCCATGGAAAGATCCTTACTTTACCAAAGCTTGTAGGTTTTGCAGCCATCCATGAACAAATAATCGCCATTATTATGCAAATTATTATCAATATAGTAGTTAATATAAAGTTCAAATCTATTACCAAAGAGAATATAATTAAATATTATTATTGTATGCACCCACATTTCTTGCACTTTTACCATGCGCGGTTTTTTCCCAGATGAATGGTTTTGTAAAAATGTGAATACTTGCCCTAATATAGGCGATGCTTTGTAATAACCAATAGAATGGCAAAAATAAAACAGTTTGCCATAGCCTTAAGCGTTTATCGCGCTTTATAGCTATATAATGTAAGCCCAATTCAGCAAATAACATAACAAGCATTATAATATTTAATGCGTTAAATAAGCTATTTTGTAGATTTGATAATCCAAATATCAGCATAAAAATCCTAAGCCCAACGAATAATGGCCCCGCTGCTATCCCTAAAATTAGGCCTAAAAATTTTTGCAAACTTAATTGACTTAATAATTCATATGGATTTTCAAAATGGACGCCAATTGTTTGAATATGGCCGTGTATCCATCTTGTTCTTTGTTTTATCCATTGTGATATTTTTGGGGGTGCTTCTTCGATGGTTGGAAAATCAATTATTTTTGAATAATAGCCAAACCGTCCAAGTTTAACCCCCAAATCTGCATCTTCTGTAAGATTATAAGGATCCCAACCACCAAGCCTTTTTAAAGTTGATTTTCGAAAATGATTTGAAGTGCCGCCAAGTGGAATAAATCCTGTGAAATCACAAATGAACGGAAGCAAAACCCGAAACCAAACCGCATAATCAAGCGAAAACAAAGATGCAATTATGCTTTCTTTATCATTATGCGTAACAAGTGGTGCCTGCACAACGCCTAATTTATCGCCGCCATTACAAAATTCAAAAAACGCCTGACGCAATTGCAATGGATGTGGTTTATCTTCGGCGTCATAAACACACACAAAACGCCCGTTTGCATATTCAAGTCCGATATTAAGCGCCCTTGGCTTAGTGCGCGGTACCCCATTGGCAAGGATTATTAATCTTGAATTTAATGGATTTGCGAATTTAATAATTTCATTTTGTGTTGAAATATCATCTTCTTCGCATAGAAAAATAATATCTAATTTATCGCGTGGCCAATTAATATTTTCAAGATTTTCTACAAGCTCTTTAACAACATCTTCTTCTTTGTATAAAGCAATTAAAATTGAATATATTGGTGCAATTTGACCAGTTTTTTTGGGAAAATCCTCTTTGCTTTTATCTTTTTTGTGAAAAATTGCGGCATAACGCCCAAAGGCCAAAAATAAAGATAATATACATGCGATATAGTAAAATGGGTAAAGCGATCCAATTTCTAATGCGCCCAAAATGCTTAAAATCAAAACTATAAAATATATTATTGCACTTATGCGCCCTTTATTTTCATAGGCACTGAAGTTTTTTGATGCTGTTTTGCAATATTCATCACAAATTTTCTTATCAACATAATCGACTTTGATATATTTTTTGTGTGGGTTTTTATATTTTCTGGTATTGGTTTGACCATTTATATTTGTGCTTACACGCC
>JAPUEP010000187.1 GCA_027492515.1 Hyphomonadaceae bacterium | reverse complement strand
AAGCTATCGACAAGGATTACCTTGTTGAAGGTGATTTGCGTCGTGAAACTTCTATGAACGTTAAACGTCTTATGGACTTGGGCTGCTATCGTGGTTTACGCCACCGCCGTGGTCTTCCTGTTCGCGGTCAGCGTACGCATACAAATGCACGCACTCGCAAAGGTCCTGCGAAACCTATCGCTGGCAAAAAACAAGCTGCTCGTAAATAATAGATTTTGAGATTGTAAAATGGCAAAAGATACCACGCGTTTAAAACGCAAGGAACGTAAAAACATTTCTACTGGCGTAGTTCATGTTAATGCATCGTTCAATAACACAATGATTACTATCGCTGATACTCAAGGTAACACAATTTCTTGGGCATCTGCTGGTATGATGGGCTTTAAAGGCTCTCGTAAATCAACTCCTTATGCTGCACAGGTTGCTGCTGAAGAAGCTGGTCGTAAAGCTGCTGAACACGGACTTCGCACTGTTGAAGTTTCTGTTTGTGGCCCTGGTGCTGGTCGTGAAAGCGCGCTTCGTGCTTTGCAAGCTGTTGGTTTTACTGTTACTTCAATTCGTGATGTAACCCCAATTCCACACAATGGTTGCCGCCCACCGAAACGCCGCCGCGTTTAATAGGGTCTTCATTTTTATTTTGTTCGGTATTTAACGGAAATTGGTTTTAACATGAGTAATGAAGAAAACCCACAACCAGTATTAGAGAAAAACTGGAAAGAGCTTATCCGCCCGGATAAGCCAGTAATAGAGCATGGCTTTGATCCAAAACGCAAAGCCAAGTTAATTGCAGAGCCGTTTGAACGCGGTTTCGGCATGACTTTGGGTAATGCTCTACGTCGCGTGTTATTGTCTTCACTTCGCGGTGCAGCAATTACAAGCGTACAAATCGATGGCGCTTTACATGAGTTTTCATCTTTGGCCGGTGTTCGTGAAGACGTTACCGACATTGTATTGAATATCAAAGGCGTTTCATTGGTTATGCATGCTGACGGTCCAAAACGTATGTTGTTACGTGCGCTTGGCCCTGGTGAAGTAAAAGCAGGCGATATTGATGTTGGTTCTGACATTGAAATCTTGAACCCTGAACATGTAATCTGCACACTTGATGATGGCGCTGAAATCCGTATGGAATTCACTGTTGAAGCAGGTAAAGGTTATGTTTCTGCAGGTGCAAACCGTCCTGAGGATGCACAAATCGGCCTTATCGCTGTTGATGCGCTTTATTCACCTGTAAAACGCGTTGCATATAAAGTTGAAAACACACGTTCTGGTCAAGTTCTTGATTATGATCGTTTGGTTCTTGAAGTTGAAACAAATGGCGCAATCAGCCCAGAAGATGCGGTTGCTTATGCTGCACGTATCATTCAAGATCAACTTGAAGTATTCATCAACTTCGAAGAAGCAAAAGGCAAAAAACAAGAAGATACACGCCCTGAATTACCATTCAATCCGGGCTTGTTGAAACGCGTTGAAGAACTTGAACTTTCTGTTCGTTCTGCAAATTGCTTGAAAAATGACAATATCATTTACATCGGTGACCTTATTCAACGCACTGAAGGTGAAATGTTACGTACGCCAAACTTTGGCCGTAAGTCATTAAACGAAATCAAAGAAGTTTTGGCGCAAATGGGTCTGCACCTTGGTATGGACGCACCAAATTGGCCGCCAGAGCATATCGATGAATTAGCTAAAAAATTCGAAGATCAAATGTAATTAATTTTGCCCTTAAGTCATATTTGAAACTAAGGGCTTTGGAGTAAGAAAATGCGTCACGCACACGGTCATCGCAAACTTAATCGCACGCATGAGCACCGCGATGCTATGTTTGCAAATATGGCTGCTAGCTTAATTAAGCATGAGCAGATCACAACCACTGTACCAAAAGCAAAAGAACTTCGCCCAGTTGTTGAGCGTTTAGTTACTTTGGCTAAAAAAGGCGGTCTTGCAAATCGTCGTCTTGTTATTTCTCGCATGGGCGATGAAACACAAGCTAAAAAATTATTCGACGTAATCGCACCACGCTATCAAGAGCGTAATGGCGGCTACCTTCGCATCATGAAAGCGGGCTTCCGCCATGGCGATAATGCACCAGTTGCAGTTATCGAATTCGTTGATCGCGATACAGATGCAAAAGGCCAAGATTCTGGCCCTGTATTTGCAGACGCTGAATAATTTATACTAAATTTTGAATTTAAAACCGCCCAAGCAATTGGGCGGTTTTTTGTTGTATAAATTGCAGAATGAGTATTGAAAAAAACATTTTAGCGCTGTAATGTTATAATGTAACATTAATAGTTTGGAGTCTTACATGTTTCTCGATACACCACCGGCAATTCATCAAAATGCTAATTCTGAAACAATTATTGTAACGTCTTCATATGGCCGCAGCAAAGATAAAATCAATCAATCTGTTGAGATTGTAAGTCGTAATGAGGCGCTTATTTCATCAATGTCTGGTGGTATTGGCGAAACATTAACTTCAAAACCAGGTATTAGCACAACATTTTACGGCCCAAATGCCTCGCGCCCAATTATACGCGGCCTTGGTGAGGATAGGATAAGAATGCTTGTAAATGGCGTTCAAGGCGTGGACGCAAGTACAATTTCACCTGACCATGCTGTTGCTATTGATGGGCTTGAAGCGCAATCAATTGAGGTTTTGAAGGGCGCGTCTGCATTGCGCTATGGCGGTAATGCGATTGGCGGTATTGTTAATATTAATGATGGTCAATTCCAATCTGTTTTGCCTAAACAAAAATATTCTGGTGATGTTTTCCTTGGTTTTGGAAGTGTTGATAATTCAAACTCACAATCTTTAAAATTAAAGGCTGTAACTGGAAATTTTCTATTGCAATTTAATGGTTCACGCCGCGAATCCAATGATTATAAAATTCCAGATTATGTTCAATCTGATGCATTACGTGCAATCACTGGCGATGATCGCAAAGGCAAAGTTCCAAGCACATATGGTGAAATCAAAAATTATGGCGCAAGCGTAAATTATATTGCCCAAGATTGGCATGTCGGAATTGGTGCACATAAAGAAGATAATCTATACGGCATTCCAAATGAAGAATCCCATATTGATTTAAGTCAAAAACGTTGGGACTTTAATGGTGCGCATAATCTTGGTGGGTTTTTCAAAGAAATCACTTTCAATGGTACAAGTGGCACATATACACATGCCGAAGTTGAAGATACTGGCGCTGTTGGTACAGTATTTAATGTAAAAGGCCACGAAGCACGCATAGAAATTAGCCAAGCTAAAAACGGCAATTTTGACGGAATGGCGGGTTTTCAATTCGCAAAGCGTGATTTTGAGGCACTTGGCGATGAGGCATTCATACTTCCGGTAACGAATAAAAATCATGGATTTTTCTTGGTTGAATTATATGAAAATGCCAAATGGGGCGCTGAATTTGGCGCCCGCATTGACCATACTGATTATTCAGGATTAGCAGGCGCACGAAAGTTTGACGCGCAAAATTATTCGGCAACAGGTTTTATCAAACCAATTGATGGAATGAAAATTGCACTTATTGCAAGTTCAAGCGAAAGAATTCCAACCGAAACCGAATTATTTGCAGACGGCCCGCATGCGGCAACCCAAAGTTTTGAGATTGGTAATCCAAATTTGAAAATTGAAGGAGCAAAATCAATAGAGCTTGGCCTAAAATACAAAAAATCAAAATTTGATATTGATGCCAATATTTGGCAAATTGCCTTTGATAATTTCATTAGTTTTGCAAATACAGGCAATTTCGATGGCGACTTACCAATCTTTCAAGCCATTCAAAAAGATGCGACTTTAAAAGGCTATGAAGCGCGCATTGCCTATCATATCGGTGAATTCAATAATCGTGATTTTGATTTGGATTTTGGATTTGATAAAGTTGACGGTAAATTCAAAGATGACACTTATATTCCAAGAATGCCACCAATGGCGGCAAGGTTTGGATTTGATGTCCAAGGTGAAAACCACAAAATCCGCCTTGAGCTTGAGCATATAGGTGCCCAAAAGAAACTTGCCGAATTTGAAACTGCTTCAAAATCGGCAAATGTTGTTAATTTTGAATTGAATTACAAACCTAAAACAATAAATAATCTTGAAATTATTTTCTCTGCGCAAAACCTAACAGACCAAGAAGTGCGTGAACACACATCTGTTTTGCAAGATTATTTACCGCGTCCTGGGCGTAATTTTAAACTGGCGCTTCATTATAAATTATAATTTTATAACATCTAAAGTTACACCATCAATGGCGTGAATTTTGACCCTATCGCCTTTTTTGATATCAGCTTTGGATGTTGCACGCCATCTTGTATCACCAATTTGAAGACCGCCTATCCCATTAACAAAATCCTCATTGGCGATTGTTTCTTGGTTTATAAGGCGGTTATTGGGGCTATTAAGGCCATCATTATGGGATTTTGCATGTGGGTTAAAAAACTTGCGCCCAATAATCACGCTTAATATCGATAAAATCGCAAAAATTGTTACCGATGCCCATAATGGCATATTAGGAAATACCAAAATTATAAGCGAATTTATCGCCGCCGCAATTCCAAGCCACAACAAATATGTTGTCATAGTAAGCAATTCGGCAATTAAGAAAATAACTGCCAAGCTTGCCCAAGCCCAAAAAGGATGATTTTGAAAGAAATCTACCATATCCAATTTATTTATCGCCTTTATCTAATAGTGACTTAATACCTTCAACAGTGCCCGCAATACCGGCAAAATCAGCAGGAACAATCAAAGTTTTTTGCTGTGGCGAAGTTGCAAGTTTACCGAATGCCTCAATATATTTTTGGGCAAGGAAGTAATTAATTGCCTGTACGTCGCCTTTTGCAATTGCGTCTGAAACCAGTTTGGTTGCATTTGCTTCTGCTTCTGCACTTCTTTCACGGGCTTCTGCATCGCGGTAGGCGGCTTCTTTTCTTGCTTCTGCCTCAAGGATGGTTGATTGTTTCAAGCCTTCTGCACGAAGAATTGCGGCGGCGCGTGAACCCTCTGCTTCGGTAATTTCGGCGCGTTTATCGCGCTCTGCCTTCATTTGGCGCGCCATTGCCTCTAAAAGGTTAGCAGGTGGGGTAATATCTTTGATTTCGATACGTACAACTTTGATGCCCCATGGCGAAGTTGCCGCATCAATTGTTTGCAATAATTTTATATTTATTTGGTCGCGCTGTGATAAAACCTCATCAAGTTCAAGTGAACCAACAACCGTACGAAGATTGGTCAAAACCAAATTGCTTATGGCAAGGCGAAGATTTTCAACTTCATATGCTGCCTTTGCGGCATCATAAACTTGGGTAAATACAACCGCATCACAGCTTACCATCGCATTATCGCGTGTGATAACTTCTTGGCGCTGCACGTCAAACACGGCCTCCATCATCGAGATTTTACGGCCAACAGTATCAATGAAAGGAACAAGGAAACTAATGCCAGGTGGAAGAATTCGTGTGAATTTTCCAAATCTTTCAACAGTGAATTGATATCCTTGAGGGACAATTTTTATGGTCGATGCCACAAACGATATGCCCAATACTAAAATAACAATTGCAAAAATTGTTGATCCCATTTGTTTCTCCTTAAATAATATATAGGCCGCCCGAAATTTTACGAATCGATTTTCTGTGGATAACTCAAATATGATTCGCGCATTATTTTATAAGTATTTGAAAATATATGCTAAATTTATTTGGGCAAAAAATCAAAAAACACTTGCCAAAATTCAATTTAGTTATACACTTCCTAATAGAAAAACATGATAGCAATATCAAAGTAAATTGGCAATAATATTAAATACGTGCCATGTTAAAGTGGTATGGTGGAAGTTGCGGGATTTATCGATATTGTAAAAGCGCAGACATTGGGCTTTATATGTTTTTCGCTCCCCTTATGTAATATTGAGGGGTAGGGGTCGTATTATTAATTTAATACGACCCTTTTGCTTATTTTTATTGCAAATAATTTGATATTTTTAATTTATTTCATTTAAAGTATAAATACGCTTGACCAAATGATAAATACAGGTCAAATAGCCAGAATATCTCCCCTGCGGGAGAGTGTTTTAGCACGCCGAAGGAGCAACCGCCCCGGAAACTCTCAGGCAAATGGACCGCAGACGGATTAACACGCTGGAGAGTGTGGGCAACCACCGCCGAAGGAGCAAATCTCTCAGGCACTGCTTTACGCAGTTAGACAGCGGGGGCGCAATTTACGGGCTTGCCCGTTAAAAAGCGTTGCGGGGTGAAATGTCACAAGAATTATTACAAACGCCATTATCAGGCCTATGGGCTGATATGGGTGCGCGCATGGTTGGTTTTGCGGGCTATAATATGCCTGTTCAATTTAAAGATGGCGTTATCAAAGAGCATTTATGGACGCGCGAAAATGCGGGCCTATTTGATGTTTCGCATATGGGGCCAAGTAATTATGAATTACTTGATAAATCAGATTTAACCCCCGACGAAGCCCATGCCAAAATCGCCAAAGTTTTAGAGCCGATTTTACCATGCGATATTCAAGGCCTTAAACGCGGTCAAATCCGTTATACAATGCTTTTGAATGATGATGGCGGGATTATTGATGATTTAATGGTTGCCCGTCCAGTTTCGGATTTTGAACAAGGCGGCCTTTATATTGTTGTAAATGCTGGCGGTAAAATTGAAGATTGGCGTATCTTTGATGAAATTGGTGCAGGAATTGCAAAAACTGTGCGACTTGATGAAAATGCACTTGTTGCTTTGCAAGGGCCAAAAGCCAAAGAAGCAATAAAAATCATTTCCCCTGATGCGGCCAATCTTGGTTTTATGAGTTTCAATAAATTTCAATCAAAATGGGGTGAAGTTACAATCTCGCGCTCTGGTTATACTGGTGAAGATGGTTTTGAAATTTTACTTGGTAAAGATTTTTGCCTTGCGGCGGTTCAAGAATTACTTGCCGATGAAAATGTAAAGCCAATTGGCCTTGGTGCTCGTGATAGTTTGCGTCTTGAGGCGGGGCTTTGCCTTTACGGTCATGATTTGGATGAAACCATTAGCCCTGTTGAAGCGGACTTAAAATGGACAATCCAAAAATGCCGCCGCGAACGCGCAGACTTTAAAGCAAGTGTGCGCATTTTAAATGAATTTACCAATGGCCCAAGCCGTAAACGCGTTGGCATTGAATTTTTAGACAAAGCACCTGCACGTGAAGGTGTTGAAGTCCATGACCAAGATGGCAATAAAATTGGCATTATCACTTCTGGCGGTTTTGGCCCATCTTTGGGCGGACCGCTTGCAATGGCTTATGTTGATACAAAATTTGCCGAAATTGGAACGCCAGTTAATTTGATGGTTCGCGGTGCCCCGCGCCCTGCCAAAATCTGTGGCTTGCCATTTGTTCCCCATAATTATTATCGCCCGTGAAAGGAATTTTAAAATGAGTGTTAAATTTACCAAAGACCATGAATGGATTAAAACTGACGGCGAAACTGCCAAAGTTGGCATCACACAATATGCCGCTGACCAATTAGGTGACGTGGTTTATGTTGAAGTTCCAGAAGCAGGTAAAACTATTGCAAAAGGCGATGCAATCGCAGTTGTAGAAAGTGTCAAAGCAGCATCTGACGTATATGCGCCGATTGATTGTGAAGTTGTTGAAGGTAATGGCGAATTATCTGGTGCACCTGAAACTGTGAATTCATCTGCCGAAGCTGATGGTTGGTTTGCAATTGTTAAAGTTTCTAATCCATCGCAATTAGACGAATTGATGGATGAAGCGGCATATAAAGCCTATTTAGAAAGCCTATAATATGCGTTATTTACCACTTAAGCCTGCCGATAGGGCGCAAATGCTTGAGACGATTGGTACGCGCTCGGTTGATGCACTTTTTGGCGACGTGCCAGAATTTGCAAGACTTAATGCACCAATTGACGGCCTTTCAAGTGCCATGAGTGAACTTGCGGTTTCGCGCAAATTGTCAAATATGGCGGCAAAAAACACTAATGCATCAAGTGTTCCATTCTTTTGCGGGGCAGGGGCATATAAGCACCATGTTCCGGCATCTGTTGATCATATTATTCAACGGTCGGAATTTTTGACTTCATATACCCCATATCAGCCCGAAATTGCGCAAGGCACATTGCAAAGCCTGTTTGAATTCCAAACCCAAGTGGCAAGGCTTTTGGGCTGTGAAGTTGCCAATGCGTCAATGTATGATGGCTCAACGGCCTGTGCCGAAGCAATTGTTATGGCGCAACGTGTAACCAAGCGTAAGAAAGTTATCTTTTCTGGTGGAATTCATCCACATTATGCGGCGGCGGCACATTCATTAGCTGATAATATCGGCATTGAAATGGTGGTTTTGCCAGCTTCTGTTGATGGTGAAGCCGAAGTATTAAAGCATATTGATAAAGATACTGCGGCAATTGTGGTTTCATGCCCGAATGTGTTTGGCACAATTACTGATTTGTCCGATATTGCCAAAACTGCTCAAGAAAATGGCTCATTGGTAATTGGTGTTTTCACCGAAGTCATGGCCTTTGGCGCAATCGAGCCATTGGGCTATATGGGCATTGATATTGTTGTTGGCGAAGGCCAATCAATTGGCAATGCACTTAATTTTGGTGGCCCTTATGTTGGCCTATTTGCGTGTAAAGAAAAATATATGCGCCAAATGCCAGGTAGACTTGCGGGGCAAACTGTTGTTTTAGATGGAAATCGCGGGTTCGTTCTACCTCTTTCAACCCGTGAACAACACATTAGACGTGAAAAAGCAACGTCAAATATTTGCACAAATTCAGGTCTTTGTGCGCTTGCCTTCACAATTCATCTTAGCTTATTGGGG
>JAPUEP010000186.1 GCA_027492515.1 Hyphomonadaceae bacterium | reverse complement strand
GCTGCAAACCTTACCACGCACTAAATAATTTTGATAATTTAAGTCCCTGCCCCTGATAATTATTATTTGACTGTCCATAATATTTATCGGGTACGCCCGCCAATTCTTCATAAATCAATCTGGCAACTGGTTGCCCATGTTCAAGAACAAAAGGGACATCACGCCCGCGCACTTCAAGTACGCCGCGCGCACCAGATTGGCTTTGGTTGGGGCCGAAACCTGGGTCAAAGAAGCCCGCATAATGTGCCCTAAATTCCCCTAAATCTTCGGCTGTTGCAACCATTTCTGCGGCAAGGTTTTTTTCAATTATCAAACCTGCTTGCGATGCCAAAATATAAAACTCACCTGGGTCAAGCACCAGTTTTTTATCTGGCGCGTAAAGTGGTTCGAAATATTTTTTTGGATCATGAAGGCCAATATTTTTTAAATCCAATAATGGCGCATGGCGACGCGCACGATAGCCAACAATTTCACCAACAGAAGCAGGATCTAAATCAAGCGCCAAATCCATTTTCTTTATGGTTGGCGGGCTATTTTGTTTTAGGCGCAATTGGGCAAGGCGCTCACCGCTTTGTGCCAATATTGAAAAAGTACGCGGGCAAATTTCAACCCATAAAGGCCCATGATAGCCTTTGCGAACCCTATCAAAAGCGGTTGCGCCATCATTAATAACGCGCACAAAAACATCAATCCGCCCAGTCGAGCTTTTGGGATTTGTGATGCCTTCGATATTTTCGGGTAATTCGATAATTTCTTGTAATGGCGCAAGATAAACGCAGCCAGTTTCTAAAACCGCACCATTTTTCAAATCCAATTTATGAAGGACGATATCATCATCTTTCAAACGCTCTTCAACGCTTTTTCCAATCCCTGGTAAAAAACTTGCGCGCATACGATAGGCAAAATCGCCAAGGCGCAAATCAAGGCTTGCAGGTTGGAATTGATTATCTTCAATTTGGGTTTGCGCTTTGATTTTGCCCATATTGGCAAGTTCACGCAGCATATTATCAGTTAAAACGCCTGATTTTGTGTTGTTAATTTGTGTCATTTTGAAAGAATATCGCGCAAAACACTTGAAGGAAAGCATCATTTGCAATAGTGGGACTTTATGACCAATAAAGACCCAAAACAAAACCAAAGACGCCAAAATACTTTGCTGGTTCGCGGCGGCACTAAACGCTCGAATCACAAGGAAACTTCGGAGGCGATTTTCCTTACTTCTGGCTTTGTCTATGACAGCGCCGAAGAAGCAGAGGCGCGCTTTAAAGGCGAACTTCCGGGCTATTTATACGGTCGATACGCCAATCCAACCAATACAATGCTTGAAGAACGCCTTGCAGCACTTGATGGTGCTGATGCTTGTAGGCTTGCCGCGTCTGGCATGGCTGCGGTTCAGGCGGCAATGCTGGCAAGCGTGCGCGCGGGCGATCATATCGTTGCGGGTAAAGCATTATTTTCAAGCTGTAGATTTATTATCGAAACCCTTTTGCCGCGCTATGGCGTTGAATTCACATTAGTTGAGGGCGCAAATACACAAGCTTGGGCAGATGCAGTAAAACCAAACACCAAGGCTTTTTTCATGGAAAGCCCTGCAAACCCAACTTTGGAAGTTTCAGATATTAAAGCAATTGCTGAAATTGCCCATAAAGCTGGTGCGCGCCTTATTGTTGATAATGTTTTTGCAACTCCGCTTTTGCAAAAGCCTTTTGAACTTGGGGCTGATGTAATTGTTTATTCACTTACAAAACATTGTGATGGTCAAGGGCGCGTTCTTGCGGGTGCAATTTTAGGTGATGAAAAATGGGTTACCGAAGAATTAGACCCGATTTTACGCCATACTGGCCCTGCTATGTCGCCTTTTGTTGCATGGGTTGTTTTAAAAGGTTTGGAAACCCTTTCATTAAGGGTTGATAGAATGTGCGATAATGCGCAAAAACTTGCCGATTTAATTGGTTCGCATGATGCGGTGAATTTTGTTCGTTACCCAACACGTAAAGACCACCCGCAACACGAACTTGCAATGAAGCAAATGAAAAAGGGCGGAACAATTGTTGCCTTTGAACTTAAAGGCGGCAAAGATGGCGCTTATAAATTCCTGAATGCTTTGGAAATTGTCGATATTTCAAACAATCTTGGCGATACAAAATCACTTGCGACCCACCCGTCAACAACAACCCACAAATTGTTTGAACTTGATGTTCAAGCTGAATTGGGTGTGACTGCGGGATTAATTCGCCTATCGGTTGGTATTGAAGATATTGATGATTTACTTGAAGATGTAAAGCAGGCGCTTGATAAATCTAAATAATTGCCAAAATACTCAGTCTTTCAATTTATCTATATGTAATTATTTATTTATTTTAATTTTTATAGTCTTGATTTTATTTTAGATTAAATTCATTAGTCAAATAATAATCGCAGGATAAGAATAGTGAGAATTACAGTTTGCCTTATAGCAAAGAATGAAAGTAATTACTTACTTGAATGGATTGCTTATTACAGAAACCTTGGCGCCGATAAAATTGTTATTTATGACAATAAAAGTAGTGATAAAAGCGTTCAGATTTTAAAAGCCCTTGCGAATAAAGGAATCATAGAATTTCATTCATGGAATTATGGTGTTTTACGTTCACCACAAATTCTTGCATATCGCCATGCAATCAAAAGAGAAAAGAATGAATGGATTTTATTCATAGATGCAGATGAATTTCTTGTTTTGCATAATAAGAATAATTTACATGAATTTATCACCCAATATAGTGATGATAAATCAATTTCTGGAATATCAATAAATTGGCGCATTTTTGGCGATTCAGGTCTAAGTAAGCATGATAAGCGCCCAATTATTGAACGCTTTACCCAAGCTTCAAATCGGGATTTTTTTCCCAATCACCACGTAAAATGCATATATAAAACCAAGGATTTAACCGATAAAATCCACATGCACCATTGCCAAACAAAAAATAAATTAATTAACACAGATGGCACAGATTTTATTGCGCATGAAATACTTGGTTTAAGCGAAATAATAAATCACGAACATGCACAAATTAACCATTATTATGGCAAGACTATTGAAGAATATCACATAAAAATGGCACGTGGGCAAGCGGCGTGCCGTGATAGCCACCAAATGAAGTTTTGCTATAAATTAGAAAATTTTCACTATCACAACCGAAATGATGAAATTGATTTATCAGCGCACAAATATCTTGGCGCACTTAAAACTGATATTGATTATCTAAATAAAATTGTTTCAGGGCTTTAATTCGGCAAATCTTTTTCTGATTTTGCGGTCAAGTTCGTCGCGAACTTGTTCATAAGCCATCATTTTTTGATCGCGTGAACCATCCATAATGGTTGGGTCAAAAGTTGGCCAATATTCAACTTCAAGTGATAAATGGCGTGTAAATTCAAGGGCGCGGTGATGGGCTTCGGGTGATAATGTGATTATCAAATCAATATTGTCATCTTCAAGCATATCAAAGGTTTTGGGTTTATGTTTTGAAATATCAATGCCAATTTCATCCATCGCAAAAACCGCCATTGGATCTAAATCACCTTTTTTAAGGCCACATGAATCAACATAGGCTTTGGTTCCAAATCTTGCCTTAAATATACCTTCCGCCATTGGGGAACGGACACTATTCATAGTGCAGGCAAAAAGGATAGCCTGTGGCACGCGCTCCATATTACAACCTTATATGAAGAGCACAAACAAGGGTGAAAAGGCGGCGCGCAGTATCAAAATTGAATTTAATCTTATCTTTAAGGCGCATTTCAAGAATTTCCGAACCCTCATTATGAAGGCCACGTCGCCCCATATCGACCGCCTCAATTTGTGAAGGGGTCGAATTGCGAATTGCGTGATGATAGCTTTCACATATCATCAAATAATCACGAATAATTCGGCGCAATGGGGATAGTGAAAGGATAAAGACTTTTAAATTCGCGCCATTTTCGTGTTTGACATCGAATAAAAGACGCCCTTCTTGCACGGAAAGGTTTAATATATATGGCCCTTCATCGCCATCGATAATTTCAAATTCATTATCTTCGAGAAGGTCAAAAATCGCAACGCGCCTTTCATGTTCAACATCGGGATTTGCCACCGCCAAAGAATTGGGGTCAAGTTGAACATCGACAAGGCGATTTTTTCGGCTCATTTATTCTTCTAACCTTATATCCACACTAAGCCCGTGCGCAGGAAGCCCTTCGGCACGTGCCAGAACACTGGCATATGGGCCAATCTTTTCAAGTCCGCTTTTAGTCGCACGTAGCAATGTTGTGCGCTTCATAAAGTTCAAAACTGATAGACCCGATGAAAAGCGCGCGCGCCGCCCTGTTGGTAAAACATGGTTTGGCCCCGCAACATAATCACCCAAAGATTCCGGTGTATTGTCACCAATAAAAATTGAACCCGAATGGCGAATTAATGGCAAAATTGCATCGGGGTCTTCGGTGGCAATTTCCAAATGCTCTGGCGCGCCCTGATTAATTAATTCGCAAGCATCAAGAAGATTTTCAACAATAATAATTGCCCCATAATCTTCCCATGATTTTGCCGCAGGTTTTCCCGCTTTATTGTCATTAATTTGCGCCAATACCGCATCATTAACCGCATTTGCCAAATCAAGATTATCAGTGAATAAAATTGATTGCGCCATTTCATCATGTTCGGCCTGTGCCAGTAAATCACAGGCAAGGATTTTTGGATTATTATCTTTGTCGGCAATAATAAAAACTTCGCTTGGCCCTGCGATACTATCGATACCAACATCGCCAAAAACTAATTTTTTAGCCGCGCTTACGTATGCATTACCGGGACCAACAATAACATCAACAGGCTTTAATTCACCTGCACCATAGGCCATTGCCGCAATTGCCTGCGCACCGCCTGCACCAAAAATTTCATCAATACCCGCAATTTTTGCCGCCGCCAATATCGCAGGATTTTCATGCAATTTATGTGGCGGGGTTGCCATTATAATTCGTTTTACACCCGCAACTTTGGCAGGCACAGCATTCATCAAAACACTTGATGGATAGGCAGCCAATCCACCCGGCGCATAAAGCCCCGCCGCATCAACCGCGCCCCAGCGCCAGCCAAGACCAATGCCGTCATCATCTTGGTAAAAATCATTTTTTGGCAAAGATTTTTCATGAAAATCGGCAATGCGTTGTGCGGCAACTTCCAAGGCTTTTACAACTTCGGGATCGCATTTTTTTATGGCTTCATCAATTTGCGCATTTGTGATTTTGAAATTTTCAGCGGTAAGTTCGTAATTATCATATTTAGTTGAAAATTCTTGAAGTGCCGCAAAGCCTTTGGCGCGAACCAAATCAATGGTTTGTTTTGCGCTTATGCTTGCTTCATCAACATTATCACCGCGAATTGAGATTAATTCTTGATATTTTTGTGCAAAATCAGGTGAATTTTGAAATAGGATTTTTGCCATTTAAGCCCCGTGATCTGGGCGCTTTAGCGCATCCCTTGCCTCACCAATATCTGCCAAGGCAATATCAATACATTCAGCTTCAAGCAAAATTTCATAATCATTGGCAAGTGCAATTTTGATTTTGCCTGATGGTGGCTCATTATCAGGTGTAAACTCAATATTCAAAATTGAAAGCGGAACTTCTGATTTTGGATTTATCCCTTTGGCTTTAACGCCAAGAATGCTTTCAAAGGAAATAACGCAAGAAACACGCTTTCCCGCACCCTTTGCATCATCTTCCCACGCAAAACGATTAAAGGCGATGGTAAAGCGCCTTGATTTTGGTAGGAATTGCGCATCTTTTGCCAAGAACAGCCCATCTTGGCACGCCGCAGAGATAATTTCTATATCGCCATTTTCAATTGCCAAAAGTCGCAGTTTTTTTGCCATTATTCGCCCGCTTTACGCACAATATTTGCGCCGCAATTAGTTAGTTTTTGTTCCAAATTCTCAAAACCGCGATCAAGGTGATAAACACGACCGATTGTAGTTTCACCTTCAGCAACAAGGCCCGCAATAACAAGTGAAACCGATGCACGTAAATCAGTTGCCATAACTTGCGCACCTTTTAATTGTTTAACGCCGCGCACCACTGCTTCATTACCACGAACCGTAATATCCGCACCTAAGCGGCGAAGTTCTGGGGCGTGCATAAAGCGGTTTTCAAAAATATTTTCGCGGAAAATTGAAACCCCATCGGCAATTGTCATTAGACCCATGAATTGGGCTTGAACATCGGTTGGGAAGCCTGGATGTGGTTGGGTATCAATATCAACCGCTTTGATAATTGATTTTGGATCGCGTGAAATTTTTATAAAATCAGCGCCAGTTTCAACGCCAATACCTGCGCGGCGCAATGCATCCAAAACCGCACCCATTGTTTCGGGAACAACATCTTCCAAAATTACTTCACCGCCCGTAGCCGCAACAACGCACGCAAAAGTTCCAGCTTCGATACGGTCAGGAATAACTTTGTAATTAACGCCTTTTAATGATGTCACACCTTGAATGCGAATTGTTGAAGTTCCCGCACCTTCGATTTTTGCGCCCATTGCAATTAGGCAATTGGCAATATCAACAATCTCTGGTTCGCGTGCCGCATTTTCCAAAATGGTTTCACCATCTGCCAAAGTTGCCGCAAGCATGGCATGTTCAGTTGCACCAACCGAAACGAATGGAAACACAATATGCGCACCCTTAAGGCCACGCAATGCCGCAGCTTTTACATAACCACCCTCGATAACAATATCGGCGCCCATTGCTTCAAAAGCTTTTAAGTGCAAATCAACAGGACGCGCACCAATTGCGCAGCCGCCAGGTAAAGATACTGTGGCATGGCCTTCGCGTGCCAATAAAGGACCCAATACGTTAAAGGTCGCGCGCATTTTACGAACCAAATCATATGGCGCGATTGAAGAACGTATTTCAGGAACATGGGTTTGCATACGCCCCGAACCCTTTGGCCAATAAACAGTAACGCCCAATTGTTCCAAAAGCTCAACCATGAAGCGCGTGTCCGCAAGTTCAGGCATATTTGTGAAAACGCACGGTTCAGACGTTAAAAGCGATGCCGCCTGTAATTTAAGTGCCGAGTTTTTGGCACCTGAAATTTTGATTTTTCCGTTTAATTGGTTTCCACCGATAATGGCAATTTTGTCCATTTTATAAATCCTTGGGCTTTTGTCTTTGATGATTAGGCGATTTTATTATTTCAAACAAGCAAATCAGGTTTTATTTTTCTTTATTCTGATTTTTATCATTATCTTGCACTTTTCTGCGGCGTAAATTATCGCGCAGCGCTTTTGCAAGCTGTTCTTCTTTTAATTGCTGTTTGGTTTTGGTTTCCATTTTGAATAAACGCCTTCTTTGTGCACTCCTTTGCATAAAGTGCATATTTTTTTAAGTGGCATTTTGTCAAAATCTGAAAAAAATCGCAATTATTTACTGTGAAAATTACCTAAATATTATACCAAGCCGTCTGGTGCGCCTTTTGCCAGTAAGATTGCGCCATATTGGGCATCATATTGCGGGTTAAACAATAATGATTTCGTCCAAGGCGCAAGCCAAGGTTTCAATGGTTCAGCAAGCCCACCAAGCAGACAAATACGCTTTGCCCCAAGATCACTTAGGCGTTTAATATAATGCCCAAGATCAACGGCAACTTTTTCAACCAAAGCAACCGCAACTGGGTCACCATTTTCGGCATATTCAATTGCCAAAGGCGCAAGACTTCCATAATCTTTGGGTTTCGCATTTGTGGCAAAGCGAACAATACCCAAAGGATGATTGTCAAATTTTTTCATTACTTCTTTGGTGAAATCACTTGATTGACCAAGGCCATCATAGGCATGAAGGCTTGCCCTTAAAGTTTCGCGCCCAAGTGATGCACCCGATGCATCATCATTTACTTCAAAGCCCCAGCCGCCGATTTTAATGCTTTTACCATTTATAAAAGCACTTCCGACACTTCCGGTGCCGCTTATTAATATTGCGCCATCGCCGCCATCAAATGCGCCAAGGCAGGCAATATGGGCATCGCTTGAAATCCTGCAAACACCAAAATTGGGCGCGGCATCACCTGTCCTTATGGCATCAAGGCGGCTTCCAATACCTGCAAGGCCAAGACCAACGGCAATTTTGGGAAAATCATCACGACCAAGCTTTGCCGCCTCCAAGCATTGATCTATCGAAATCAATACATTTTCCCATGCAAGCTCAAGACCAAGACGTATATTGGTTGGGCCACCGCGACCCTCACCAATTATATTCCCTTTAATATCGACCATTCGCGCAAGACATTTTGTGCCGCCGCCATCAACACCAATATAAAAGGCAATTTCATTGCCCATGGTAATCACCCTTAATTAGAATTAGATTTTTTGCCGGCATTTCCCGAAACGTTCGCAAATATTAAAATATAAACATAAGCAGGGATTGTAAGCGCAATGAAAATTGTTTGGAAACCAATGACATCTTTTAAATGTGCAAAGATTTGTGAAAACACCGAACCGCCAACAATACCCATAATCATTATTGCCGAACCAGTTTCAGTGAATTTACCCAAATTCCTTATACCCAATGGGAAAATTGCAGGCCACATCATTGCATTGGCAAAACCAAGCGCCGCAACCATTGCAACCGATACATAGCCTTTTGTTGCAAAAGCCAAAATACTTAAAACAATTCCCAAAATTGCAGAAAAAGCCAAATATTTTTCTTGCGAAATGCGTTTTGGAATTAAGAATAGACCCATAACATAACCAATAAGCATGGCAGCCAATGTAAAGGCCGTAAAATATTTTGCTTGATCTGATGGTATATTAAAGCCTTTTCCATATGTTCCGATTGCATCACCCGCAAGAACTTCAACACCTACATAGCAAAATATTGCCAAAGCCCCCATCCACAATTGTGGATATTGGAAAATGCTTTTTTTATCGTCAT
>JAPUEP010000185.1 GCA_027492515.1 Hyphomonadaceae bacterium | reverse complement strand
AAAGCGCACCTGTAATCTGCCTAAAACTACCATCTGCGCCACAAACTTGCATTGCCGCCAATCCTGAAACAGGGGATATAAGGACATTTAGTCGGGGTTAAAACCACCCCGCACCAATTGTGCAAGGTGGTAAAAACAAACTGCAATTACGGCCTTGTACTCGTAAATATTTCGCGTCCAATCAGCCATCTACGGATTTCGGATGTCCCTGCGCCGATTTCGTATAATTTAGCGTCTCGTAACAAGCGCCCTGTTGGGTTTTCATTTACATAGCCAGAGCCGCCCAAGCATTGAATTGCATCAAGTGCCATTTGGGTTGCCTTTTCGGCGGCATAAAGGATTGCCCCTGCTGCATCTTTGCGGGTGTTTTTGCCCCTATCACAGGCTTTAGCAACCGCATAGACATAGGCGCGCGCGGTTGATAATGAAACATACATATCCGCAAGTTTACCTTGCATAAGCTGAAACTCACCGATTGATTGACCAAATTGTTTTCTGTCATGCAAATAAGGCACAACCACATCCATACAGGCCTGCATAATACCAAGTGGCCCCGCCGCAAGAACGGCACGCTCATAGTCAAGCCCAGACATAAGGACGCCGACGCCGCTATTTAATGGCCCCATCATATTTTCAACAGGGACTTCGCAATTTTCAAACACCAATTCACCAGTTGGTGAACCGCGCATGCCAAGTTTATCCAAACTTTGGGCAACCGAAAAACCTTTAAAATCTTTTTCAACGATAAAGGCCGAAATACCCTTTTGATGGGCATCCATATCGGTTTTGGCATAGACGATTAAAGTATCGGCTTCTTTGGCATTAGTTATCCAAAATTTGCCGCCATTTAAAACATATACCCCGCCCTTTAATTCAGCGCGAAGTTTCATTGAGACCACATCCGAACCTGCGCCCACCTCACTCATGGCGAGGGCGCCGACATGTTCCCCTGAAATAAGTTTTGGCAAATATTTTGCCTTTTGTTCGGCATTGCCCCAACGGCGCAATTGGTTCACACAAAGATTTGAATGCGCACCATATGAAAGGCCAATTGATGCGGATGCGCGTGAAATTTCTTCCATCGCAATAACATGTTCAAGATAACCAAGGCCGGTGCCACCATCTTCTTCAGGAACGGTAATACCCAAAAGGCCAAGCTCACCCAATTTGGGCCATAAATCGCGGGCGAATGCATCATCTTTATCGATTTGTGCGGCGCGCGGCGCAATCTCTACACTTGCGAATTTTGCAACCATTTCGCGGATTGCTTCGGCGGTTTCCCCAAGATCATAATCTAATTGTGAAAAATTTGACATTTGCCCTACTCATTTTTAATGGGCAAATTATTAGCTTATTTCGCATTATGAGCAAACCAATATTGCATCAATTTGGTATTTTTTGTTTATAATTACCAATTAAACTTTAAAAAGCGCGAAATTATTGCTTCTCTTCTTCACCAAAGAATAAAGAGAATGTGCCGAATAATGACGTTATAGCACCAATAAATATCGTTAGCATTATAAAAATATTAGCGGGATCTTTAAAACTTCCGATAAGGCCATTTTTAAAAATCCCCTGCCCGATTGCTTCATATATGCCCGCGCAAAATGCAACAAGGCCAACCATGATTACAAAAATTGTAAAAGGATCAAAAACATTTTTTGTAACGCTTTTGGCATCTGCAACTATTGTTTCAGATACTGGATTTGCAAGTGCCGCAGTTTTTGGCGCATCATTTGCGGGTTTTTCATTGGTTAAATCTGCAACATTAGCAATTGGTGTATCTAATTGTTTTTCCTCAGTTTTAACCGCTTCAATAAGTGGTTTTTCAGAAACAAAACCTGGAAATTGCAATACTTCGCCAACAAGGATTTTTTCATCATCCTTAAGCATATTGCCGACTATTTCATCTTTTTGGGCTTGTGAAATGCCGGTATTATCAATCACTTCTTCTTCGGCAGGTTTTGCATCTTCTATTAAAGGTTCAGGGTTCGCTTTTTCAAATTTCACCGCCCTTATTGCATCAGGTTTTGGCGCAAGTAATGATGCAGAATAATCAAGCAAAGGAAGGATAATCGGGCTTGGTGCAGCAGGTCGTGGGCCGATTGTGTCCAAAAACATTGCCGTTTCAAGTGCACGGCGGCGCACCAATGCGTCAACCACAATTTGTTGACCATTAATATGCGAACGACGCCATGCATTCATTGCGATTGCCGCACAAATATGCTCACCTTGATTTAGATGACGTAGCACATCGCAATTTTTGAAATTTTCAAGCCCAATATTAAAAGCAAATGAAACAAGGGCGTCAAACTGGTTTTGGATAAGTGTTGTAAGGGTATTTTGACGGATAAAATCTTGGATTGGGGCAATATCCCATTTTAATAATTCTTCGGCCTGTTCACGGTTTACAACCATGCCATCACGTGCCGTCATTGTATGACCAAAGCCGATTGTGTATTTTCCATCACCAAGACGTACGGCTTTGGCACGAAAGCCTTCAAAGCTTTCAATTAAATCTAATCCAGAGCGTGAAATTTCAAGCCTTGACATTTTTTACCCGCTAATTGTTCCAAAATAGAACGAAAATAAATTCTCGTTCCAATTGACGCGAAATTTATGCCATTATTTCAATAGGAAAAATGCGATTGTTAAAAACGCGGAAAAGCCAACCAAATCAGTTATGAAGGTCACAAAAATACTTGATGCAACCGCAGGGTCATAACCTAATTTTTTAAGGCCTAACGGAATTAATATACCAACCAAGCCCGCAACAATAAAATCAATTACAATCACGCCGCCGGCTGCCAATGCAATCATAGGCGAATGAAACCAAAGCCCTGCAACCGTTGCAAAAACAAGGCCAATTGCAAGGCCATTTAAAGTTCCCGTGAAAAATTCACGCCAAACAATACGCATTGAATTTTCATTTGTAAGTTCTTTTTGCGCCAATGCACGAACCGCCACCGCCAAAGTCTGCGTTCCCGCATTGCCACCCAATGCCGAACCAACAGGCATAAGAACCGCCAATGCAACAACTTGTTCAATCAAACCAGAGAAATTGGAAATAACCGTTGAATTCACAAGCGCAATGAATAAATTTATCATAAGCCATGGAAGGCGTGATTTAACAGATTCAAAAACGTCATCTGTTGTTGATGCATCGCTAACACCCGCAAGTGCCAACATATCTTCTTCGTTTTCTTCTTGAAGTACTTGAACGATATCGTCCACAGTAATCATACCATTAAGACGACCTGCAACATCAACAACGGGCGCGGAAATCAAGTGGTATTTTTGGAATGATAAAGCCACATCCTCTTGGTCGGTTTCAGGCTTGACCACAACATGCAGATTTTCCATCAAATCTTTTAAAGATTTATTGCGCGGCGCACGCATAAGGCGCGATACAGCAACCGCGCCAATCGGCTTGAACATTGGATCAACGACATAAATCTCAAAGAATAAGTCAGGTAAATCTTCGCCAACGGCGCGCATATGATCGATTGTGCGCCCAACATCCCAAAATTCGGGTGCAGCCACAAATTCGCGCTGCATAAGGCGACCTGCGGTTTCTTCTTCGAAACTTAATGCGCCTTCGATATTTGTTCTAACTTCGGGTGAAGTTTGCGCCAAAACTTCGGCGCGTTCTTCTTCGTCCAATTCTTCGACAAATGCCACCGCATCGTCCGAATCCAAATCTTCGATGGCGCGCGCAAGGGCGGCAGTTGGTAAGATATCGACAACTAATTCGCGTGTATCTTCATCAAGTTCGGCAAAAACTTCGGAATCAAGTTCTTCACCAATATATTTAATAATGGTGCGAACGCTTTCTTCGGGCAAATCACTAAGAATGCTTGCGCAATCGGCAGGGTGAAGTGGCAATAATAATTTGCGCAGGCTTATAGGGTCATGATCACCGGCGGCGCCAATTATTGTTGCGATAAAATGCTTACGCTTTTCGCCAGATTGCGCGATTTCACGCAATTCATCTGATTGTGATTTATATTCGGAAGAATCCCCATGACGAGGCTTGGTCAAATTTTCCACTACTACCATCCCCTGTCATCGGCTTATTCCTTTTTTTTGCTTCGCAAAAACACAATAAATATAATGCCAATAAAAAACAAAAACCACGCTTTTTGTTTTTTATTGCCCGTTTGAACCAGATTGCTAAGTGAGGCGCAAAGCGCCGAAGGCGGCAATCTGATTTTATGGTGCGCACGAGAGGACTCGAACCTCCACGGGTCTCCCCACAACGACCTCAACGTTGCGCGTCTACCAGTTCCGCCACGTGCGCGATTTCATATCGCCTTAATCCACTATTTTGATTGTGAAAAGCCTTTTTTTCAGCGCGCGTTTATGCGCCTGCAAAATAATCATGAACATTGGCAGGGCCAACAATTTCAACACTGATTTTATCTTCATCAAGTGAAATTTCGCCGCGTGCAATCGGGTGATTATTCGCCAATATCCATACGGGATCATTCGGGCTTGCAGTTAAAGGGATAACAGCACCACGGCCCATACGCAATAATTGGTGCATCGCAAGTGATGAACGACCAACCAAAACCGAAATATCAATTCCAACTTTATTAATTTGCAATTTGTGCCACCTTAAACATTAAAAAGCCAAATTATAGAAAAAGAATGAACAGATTGTTATCTAAATGCCACCTATTGCAAAAAACTTTTCCAATCGCGCATTTCACCATAAATTTAACACAATTTCCCTTAGATTGAGGCAATAGACAGTTGAATTTTCCGCATTCACGTCTAATTATGAATATTTAGTGACGCTATATATTTGGGGAAAAATATGCGTAAGTTTTGGGTTATCGCCGCTTTAGTTTTTACACCATTTGCCGCAATTGCACAGCAATCTGCGCCCACTTGGGATTTACCCAATCAAACCAACAACATACAAGCGCCGCAGGATAATAAATCTGAACCCACTAATAATGTTTCAAATCAAGTTGCGCCGCCTGAAACGCCGCCAATTGCAACAAATCCTGCGCCTAAACCCCCTGTCGCAAAAGTCACAAAACCTGCGCGTGGTACTGAACGTTTAATTGCAAAAGTATCAATTAAAAAACAAACCATCCTTATAAGCCTTGATAATGAGCTTATTTACAAATGGTCGGTTTCAACAGGGCGTAAAGGCTTTGAAACCCCACCCGGCTATTATAATGGGCAGCGTAAATATGTTTTATGGCGCTCACGCACTTATGATAATGCGCCAATGCCTTTTGCGGTTTTCTTTTTCGAAGGCTATGCAGTTCACGGCACAACCGCCATTAGTCAATTGGGCAAACCTGCTTCACATGGCTGTGTTCGCGTAACTACGCCGCACGCCAAAACATTTTATGATTTGGTTGATGAAGTTGGCTTAAGTCAAACACTTGTTGTGATTGAGGAATAATGTCTGAAATTAAATGGATGATTTCCGAAGAGGTCGTACCCTATCAATATGCGGTTGATTTCATGGAAAATCGTGTCGCACAAATTCACGACGGCAGCGCAAAGCAATTAGTTTGGCTTTTAGAACATCCACCAATATACACACTTGGCACATCTGCCAGTGAAAATGATGTTATTGGCAATAATGAAATTGAAGTGATTAAATCAGGCCGCGGCGGGCAAGTTACCTATCATGGCCCTGGGCAACGTGTGATTTATCTTATGCTTGATTTACGCAAGCATGGGCAAGATGTTCGAAAATTTGTTTGCAATGTTGAAAAATGGATTATCGCCACACTTGAACAATTAGGCATTAAAGGCGTAATTCGTGATGGCCGTGTTGGCGTTTGGGTTGATACACACCTTCTTGATGGTTCAATTCGTGAAGAAAAAATCGCCGCAATTGGACTTAGGATACGTAAATGGGTTTCATTTCATGGGGCATCAATTAATTTAAACCCTGATTTATCGCATTTTGGCGGCATTATTCCATGCGGCCTATCGCCTGATGAATTTGGGGTTACATCTATTAAGTCAATTAATCCAAGCATCAATATGCCTGATTTAGACCATGCATTAAAAGAAAACTTCTCAAAAATATTTGGAGCGTAAAATGAAATTAAAAAATATTATCGCATCATCTTTGATTGTTTTTTCAATCGCCCCAAATCTTGCGAGTGCCCAGAAAATTGAATCAGGGATTGCCAAAAAAGATGCCGCATTTTTCAATTATGTAAACAAATATGACAATACTGGATTTGTCAAAAACCCAGTAATCTGGAAGGCTATTGCATCTGTTGTTCCGATGGATTTACAAAAATCAGTATTACCAAGACTTAGTGTTCAACCACCAATTTATTATTATGATAATTTCATTATCGCCTCTGGCTGCAAGCCACATTCATGCAGTTCGGATGAAGCAGAGGTTTGGTTTGATATTGGTTCAAAAAACGCAATCGTAATATTGCTTATTGACGGTAATTATTCAGTTTATACAAAAGATTATGAATGGGAAACTTTGCCACTTTTAATCAAAGCAAAATTGACAGATTATGAAAAATTAAGACCACAACCTGCCAATATTAGAGTTTTTAAAAAAGACAATTAAAACTTCTTACCAATCAAAATACCAAGATTATCAACCCCTTCATTCACACCAGAATGCAGGATTTGACCATGGCTTAAATGTTCATAAATGCCATAAATTTTCAAATCAGGCTTTATTTCATAACCCGCAGAAACCCCAAGCCAGAATAATTCACGCGATCCAAGCATTAAATAATGCGCATTGGCATAAGCGCGATTAACTGAATCCGATGGCGCATAAGGATTATCCAAATGCTTGCCATTATGATAAACAATGCCAAGGAATGGTTCAAAAGTCACTTTTTGTGTTGGTTTAAATTCCCACGTAAGGCCAACACCACCAAACGATGTTTCACCCTGTATATTCAAACTTGCAACCACCAAAGGGCGCGGACTTCCCATAAATTCAAGGCTTTCAATTGGCGAAAAAATCACCTGCCCTTCAATATCAGGGCCTTTTTCCTTGCCGCCATTTTTTTGATTTAAAAGCTTGGTATTATGCGCAAATACCCCAAGTTTAACCTCAGTAACTTCGGCATTGGCAATATTTGGAACGGCTAAAAGAGCGACTATCGCAATTAGTTTTTTAATCATATGATTCCCCTAATATTTTGATAGCAGGAATTATAATTTCATCAAGTTATGATAAATCACAAAAATAATATAATATTATTATGTTGAAACCAAATTTCTTTATTTTATAGTGAGATTATGGCGTCATATATATTTTTATTCACCGCAACAAGCATGGTCTGTTTGGCATTATTCTATTGGAAATGGCCCAAGGCATTACGTGCAAGAAATGAAATTATTTTTAGCCTTTTATCAGGTGCTTGCTTTTTTTTCTTAAAACTTGATACAAACCAATTGGGATTTTTAATTCCATTTTGCCTTTTGGGCGCTCTTTGGTGCAATGTCGCAACGCGCGCAATTCTTGAAATTCAACCTATCCCTAAATGGCAGTTTTATATTGTTGCGAGCGCTTTAATATTACTAAGCCTTTTTGGCTTTATATTAATGCAAAATCAGTTTTTAATTTTGCTTCTGAACTCAATTCTCGCGCTTATTTTTATTAATATTATTTATCTTTTATTGTTTGAATTGAATGATAGTTTAATCGAAAAAAATCGAAAAATATGTATATTTATGCTAATTGCAGGCGCAATCATTGGCGGCCTTATTAGTATAGGAATATTGCTAGGATATGGTGGAATAACACTTATTATTGGGGCTATTTTAACAAGTATATTTTGTTATTTTACAATATTTTTCATTGAAATACTTGAATATGATAATGAAGCTAAAAATACTATAAAAACAAAAATCACCCTAGAAGCAAGCGAGAAAATTGCCTTATCGCGTTTACGCAAATTAATGCGCGAGACGCAGGTTTTTAAAGACCCGCGCCTCGATATGTCACGTCTATCGCATTTGCTTGGAATTACCCAACATGGATTAAGAAAAATAATCCATTATGGCGAAGGCTTTCAAAGTTTCAATCAATATTTGAATTCGCTACGAATAGATTGGTGTAAAGATGAATTCAAACGCCCAGAAAATTCTAATATTGCGATAATACAAATTGCAATTGACGCAGGTTATAATTCGCTTTCAACCTTTAACCGCGCATTCAAAGCATCATGTGACTTAACACCAACTGAATATCGCGCTGGATTAATCCAAGATATTATTCCGAACCCTAACGCTAATATTCCAAAAATAGCTGAGATTGCTAAAGGAATATAAGCGCTTTCAGTTTTCATTAAAGTTGCAGCACCAACAGATAAAAGCGCACCCACTATACTTACCATTTTGACCGCATGTTCGGCTATATTAAGCCTTATACGTGACGAAATTGGGAATAAAGTGCGTAAACAATCCCAGCCACCATAAAAAACCAAACCACCCGCAGTTGCAATTATTTTTGCCCCCAACCAATGAACTTGTAAGCCAGCTTTATAACCATAATAAAGCGCAATACCGATTAAAAATATGAATATTGCAGGTATAAAATCTGCTAAATTACGACCCCGATTTTTTAAATTAAGTGCACGTGGGCCTGAATAAATATGATATGCAACCAAAAATGAAACCGCTAATAAATCAATCTTGCTACGAAATATAATTGCGCCAATCAATGCGGCGCCAATTGAAACACTTGCAAAAGCAACGAAATACTTGCCATTCCTTTTATGTTGCATATTTCCTTTTGGCAGCAAGACCATCAATAGTCCAAAAACTATGCAAACCACGCCAAATGCAACATGGGCGAAAATATTAAATTTGTGAATTAGTGAAACTTCTAACATGATAACTCCATAAAAAAGCTATCACTTAAGAATAATTTTAAACCACGCTGTGCGATTTTAGAAATTAGTCAGCTTATTTTATAAAAAAAGCGCTTCTTTCGAAACGCTTTTTAAAAAATTTGCTTTTATTGGGTTTGGATTTACTCAATTCCCAATTTCTTCTTAAGTATATCATTCACAATCGCAGGGTTTGCTTTCCCACCCGTTGATTTCATCACCTGACCGA
>JAPUEP010000184.1 GCA_027492515.1 Hyphomonadaceae bacterium | reverse complement strand
GCGGAAACGTGCAGCCTTGAACCAATCCCGCGAGGATGGTCATAAGCCCATGAATGCAAGCACGAGGAATTAGTCCCCTATTCGGCTTAAGGGAGATGTATATGGGGGAAACGAAATGCAAACCGAATAATAAACTGACCAATAGTTTCAGGTGAAAAATCAATCTGCAAGGAACGAAATTTTATCGCCTCTGCCCAAATGATAGGTTGAAGCAAACCCGCCTCATTCATTACCCGCAATGGATTTCAAAATTCGCACCCAGTGAAATCATAGGGCAAATAGGGTTGAAAGTTAAACAACGCCATTCTCAAAAGGTTAGCTTTTTAATCCACCGAAATTATGCATAAATAACCTTATGATTATAAAGCTAAATCCGCCATCAAATCACAATCACGACGTACTGAATTCGCCAATCTTGAAAGCAACAGAACTGGCATTGTGATACCATAAAGAAAGAATTTCTAAAAATAGTCTGTCACTGCTCTATACTTTACCTAGATGCCAATTGCTCTAATCTTGCGTAAACTATCGAAGGTAAATGGGGCAAAATCAAATATAATTCTTAATCGGGCGGAATAAGTTTCATAGCCTTGACTATATAGTAGTTGCATTTTACCTATGTAATAATTTTAGAATGAAGGTGCAACCATCGTGAAATTTTCAAAACGCCCATTTATTGTTTATGGCATTATATCATCTTTTGTTATTTGCTCTGAGTTAACCAATCTAGGAAATGCTTACGCACAAACTTCACAACGAAACTCTTCAAAAACAAGAAGTGTTGATGAATGGGGCTTGTCAACTTACGATTGGCAAACTCTAGGTCGAATTGAAATCATAAATAAGATTGGTGGGACGGTTAGATTTCAGGAAATATTACCATTGGCTCAAAGTGGTAACTCAAAAGCAATGGCCTTAATTGGCATGTTGTATGAAAGCGGCGCAGGCGTAACAGAAAGTGAAGTAGCGTCTGCGCGGAGCTTTGAAGGTAAGATTTTGGACGACGACTTAAAATTGAAAAGTCTGGTTCTTCGAGGCGGTGCTTGGGTGAATGCGGCGAAAGCAGAGGAGTGGTATCGAAAATCTGCTGCACAAAATTATACGCCAGCGATGGTTCTTCTCGGAAACTTAATATTGTTGAAGCGAGGCGACATAGACAAAGGATGGTCGGCGTTAGAAACATTGCAAAATCAAGAAGTTTATAAAGAAAACTCAAACAAACTGGGACTCGAAGCATTTAACTTGTTCGTATCGGCTGCAAATGCGCAAAACCCAATTGGGATGTATGAGGCTGCGAGTTACCTCGAGGAAGGCAAGTATGGCATTCAAAAGGATACTGAAGGTTCGGTAAGATGGTACAGACTGGCTTCAAATCAAGGATTTGAAGCCGCAATGCTCAAATACGCCCAAATCCTAGCTGAAGGAAAGATTGCGTTGAAAAATGATCGAGAAGCACAAAGGCTTTTGCGTGGCTTGGTTTCGAAAAACGATAGGTCGAGCCTATTAGCTGCACGATTGCTAAGCACTTATTACAACGTCAGCTGCTTCCGCCAGGGAAATGCAATTAGGTGCCCTTAAAATCATTGCTGGATTTACTTTCAATCTAATAAAAATGATGGGATTGCGGCTTCATGAAAATTATATTTAGTAGAAAAGGATTCGACACAGGCTCGGGCGGTTGTCCAAGTCCAATAATCGATGGCATTCCTTATTCACTTCCTATTCCTGGTTCAGAAAAATTTGGAAATACGCATAATTACTCAGATTTAGGTGACAAAGTATCTGCTTTAATAACTGATTTGACTAACGGCGAATTTGGCAAAGAAAACATATGCCATCTAGACCCTGATATTAATTTCACGTCTGTTTCAAGACACATTGATTGGCGCGGCATTCTCGGTCAAGCCGCCGCTGCACAAGGGCATTTGAGAAATCAGAATTTGGCAAACGGTGACATTTTCTTGTTTTGGGGACTATTTCAAAAAGTTGTATTTGCCGAAAAATGGAAATTTATTGGAATGCCAAAGCATATGATTTGGGGTTGGATGCAAATTGGCGAAATATTACCATTGGGCAAAGATGGAAGTCATGTATTAGCTACCAGACCATGGCTCGAAGGTCACCCGCACACGACCTCAAATTGGGACGCAAATAATACAATCTATTTAGCGTCCGATGAAATGAAACATGAACACTGGCCTCATAAGCTTGCAAGCTTTGGAACTTTTAAGCAAGGCTACCAGTTGACGCAGGATAATATGAATGTTTCAACTTGGAATATTCCCAAATGGCTCAATCCAAAACATGGGGGCTGCGGAATGACTTACCATCGCAGGGACGAAAGGTGGTCAGAAGATGCAGTCAAAATCGTTAGTCGTGGTCAAGAATTTGTGACCCCAGATCTAGAAGAAAATCGCCAAGCAATCGATTGGGTATTTAATCTCATAGAAAATCATGCTTTCACCACAAAATAAGAGCAAGTTTCATATAATCAAGAATTACTGATAGAGGCCAGTAGCCGCTACAAATGTCCTGTAATTAAGAACATTTGAAGAGGTCATTTATTTTATACGGCGAAATCCCTACAATACCCGACCCTAAAAAAGGGCGGGATGGCTTGGTAGTGGTTTTTGGGCTTTAAAATGGGTTTGGCGGGAATGGTTGTTTAGCCATTCAAAGGCAAATTCTTCGACACTATCAAAACTGTCAACTTCATTGGCACTGGTTATAATTTCTTTAAAGCCGCATTTGCAACCTGGAAGTGAAGTGCGATTAAGGCTTTCGATTTCTACACGGGCTTGCCACTGCCCATCATCAAATTGAATAAAATAGCGATCAAAGCGAATTTCGATATTAATGCCATTCCAGATTTTGCGAGTGATTGAGAAGTCTTTTTTCATAACTGCCTCCGAAAGGATTGATTGTCCATTTGACGGGGCACTTGCGGCAGGTTTTTAGAATTTGATTGTCACCATCGGGGAACGGCTTGCCCGTTGACAAGCAAATCCAACCTGCCAAACACGTCAATTGTAATGGACATTCAAGCAAACTTTCGAGCAATGATTATGAAAACTTCGAAACAACAAATCGTGATAAAATGACATATATCGCCAATCCCCAATCGCTATTCAAATTGATGAAGCAAGGCAATTAGAGGCAAGCAATAATCGGAGCCAATCGCCCAGGCTTTTGCAAACTCGACAGAAATTATAAAACCAAAATGAAGCTGATTTGATAGTCTGTGAATTTCAATGGCAAAACATTCTCCCCAAATGCTTATAACCAAAAAAACACCAAAACACGCCTTTTTCTCGGGCGGTCAATTTTCGATACGTTTGATAATTATGGTTGGAATTTGCTATATTGCGCGGCTAACTAATTTTACCGTTCGAGCCTTGTCGCAATAATCATAATAATGCTTCTCTATAAATTTTACGCATTTAGTTTTAACCACTAAATCGGCTATTGGAACATCAATTTTCAATTCTTCGGCAATCGCCTGCGCCAATTCAATTTGGGCTTTGGAACTTGGTCGATTTTCTGGGCTAAGGCACAAAGGCAATGTATCGGCCATTTTATCGGCAGTTTCGCACATTTGCGATTTACCATCTGGTAAAACCATTTGCTTTATAAGCGCATCAATTACAAACTGTTGTAATTGAAAAGAAATTTCCACGCCATTGAGATTTAGTGAACATTCAAAACTTGCAAAAATATCGCGATTTTCCATCTAAACCTCAAACAATATCCCAAAATGGGTTTATTCTAAATTGGGATTATACCCCTTCCCTTGAAATATCAAGCGGAAAATATGAAAAGCCTTAACAATCCCAAACAATTAATTTTTCAAGATATGATTAGGGAAGCAAGGCTAAATGCTGGCTTAACACAAGCCAAACTTGCGGAGAAACTTGGAAAGCCACAATCCTATATTGCCAAATACGAAACTGGTGAACGCAGGCTAGATGTTATTGAATTGCTGGACATTATTGACGCAATTGGCGGCGATGCCGCAAAATTCATAACCGCGTTTAATTCGGCAAAAATTTCGGAAAGAGAATAGATTTACAGCTCCAATTGAGCAATTTTCGCTTGAGGTTCTACATTATTTAAAAGCCGAAATTAGATTTAAGAACTAATCATAACAAACAAAAGACCATGGACACGACACAAAGTATTAACATTAAAACCGCTTCAAAAATTCCTCAATACAGCTTCTATATGTCCGATTTAGGTGTATAATGCCGTTAATACATTTTTTTTTAAATCATATTAATGAATTTTCGAATCAGTCAGAGCTTTGCTTTTTAGCGAGCTAAATTAATTGTGAGTGCATAATGGCGACGGCAGAACAAATTAAATCTTTAATACGTTCTCATTTTTCTGAAGAACCAGAAAGATTTCATACTATTGCACTTCAAATTGCTGCGCATGAAGCTAAACAAGGCCATGCGGCAATCGCCCATGACATTCGAAATTTAGTGGACATGGAACGAAAAAAGGCTGGCCCAAGAATTATTTCGTTTCCACGAGACCTGAAAGGACTTGTGCTAACTGAAGACCCCAACACTTCAAAGCAAGTGCTTGTTATGAGCGATGAATTAAAAGCTCGCATTGACCAGATTATCCATGAATTCCGGCAAAGGGCAAAATTAAAATCTCACGGACTCCAGCACAGACGTAAAATATTATTAATTGGTCCACCGGGCACTGGAAAAACCATGACAGCTAAAGTGCTCGCGCACGAGCTTAGAGTTCCACTTAACACTATACAAGTGGACCGCTTAGTTACAAAATTCATGGGAGAGACAAGCGCTAAATTAAGGCAAATTTTCGATTTTATGTACGAAAATGTGGGTGTTTATTTCTTTGATGAATTTGATGCTATTGGAGGAAATAGGTCAATGGAAAATGACGTCGGCGAAATGCGGCGTGTCTTAAATACTTTTTTACAATTCATTGAACAAGACACTTCAGATAGTTTACTTATTGCGGCAACCAACAACCCTCAACTTCTGGATTCTGCGTTATTTAGACGATTTGATGACGTTTTATATTACAAGAACCCAACTGAAAAAGAGATTGAACTAATAATTCGAAATAGGTTAGAATTATTTATTCCCTCGAGGTTCAATTGGAATAAAGTGATAACTTGCTGCAAATCGCTAAGTCAAGCTGAAATAGTTATGTCGTGTAATGATGCAATTAAATCTGCAATCTTAACAGACAAGTCAAAAATTACTGCAGCTGATTTTATTTCTAAAGTGGAAAATCGTAATTATCAGCACGTAGGGTAATAAAGCGTCTTATGAAACGAGAATTGCCGCATATTAAAAATGAATTTAATCCCGAAGTACTTGGTTTCACATCTGTAAGCTCAGGTGGAAGCGGGTTTGAAATTCCGTCAAGAAATCGAATTTCTCATGGTGAACGAATTCAAAATTATTTGCGAGACGCATGGGCGACTGCAAATACAGAAAAGGTTGCAGTGCATTCAACCCGCGCTGGTACATATCTCGAGTTCGAAAGTAGCACTGATTTCAACCTAGTCGTCAAAAGCCTGGAAGATGCCAGGTATAGTGTAAGGCTTTGCAATGTAAGGGAGGCAGGGATCGTCAAAGACGATGGAACCCGCCATAGCACACAATTTGCCACTGTTTTCGTTCCAAACGGAATGGAAAAAGTATTTGAGTCAAAAATCAACGATTATTTGACCAAAAATACTAAAGCCGAGAAGCCAAAAAATAAGCCTCTTATTGAAAGTATAGAAGAACTTCGAAACGCTCTAAGCGTAGACTCATTTTGGACAGACGATAGAAGCCTTATCCCAGCAGCTGATGCAGAATGGTGCGAAATTTGGCTGCGCAAAGAAAATGTCGAAGTAATTGGGGAATTTGAGCATTATATTCAATCAAAAAAAATTGAAGCAAAAGCAGGAATTTTAAATTTCCCTGAGCGAGCGGTGAAAGTAATAAAAGCTAATAGGGAGCAACTTAGCGAATTAACAAGAAACTTTGCATTTATAGCGGAATATAGAAAAGCGAAGACTACAGCGGACTTTATACTGTCTATGAAGCCATCTGATCAATCGGACTGGGCGAAAGATTTACTCACTCGCACAACATTTAGTAACACTAATAATGTCTCCATCTGCTTGTTGGATCATGGCGTTAATAATGGACACCCATTACTTCAAAAAGTTCTTTCTATAAACGACTGCAACACAATTTCCACTAGTTGGGGAACCTCGGATGGACATCCGCATGGTCACGGGACCTCTATGGCAGGGCTTTTAGCCTATGGTGATTTAAAAGAAAAACTTGAAACGCTGGACCATTTATCAGTTAATCATGCTTTGGAATCTATCAAAATATTTCCGCCCAAGGGAAGCAACCCTGCTGAACTGTGGGGATACATAACCCAACAAGCGGTAAACATCGCCGAAATTAGCGCGCCTGAAAGAAACCGTATCACTTGTCTGCCTGCAACTTCTTCTGATACTAGAGACAGAGGGCGTCCGACATCCTGGAGCGCTGCAATAGACCAAATGTCTTTTGGCGAAGTCGAAAATTCCCAGCGCTTGGTTTTTATTGCGTCCGGCAATTTTGATTCATCGGAAAATTACATTCCTTACCCAGATTCACTACTTACAGATTCTGTACATGACCCAGCACAATCGTGGAACGCTGTCACAGTTGGTTCTTATACTGAATATGACCATATTTCCGATTCAACATATTCTGGATACACACCGATAGCTGGCAAAGGACAAATATCGCCTTTTACTACTACGTCTTTAACTTGGGAGACTAAATGGCCAATAAAACCGGAAGTCGTGTTTGAGGGTGGGAATGCAGGTATAGAAAAAAGTACAAATTTTTGTACGACAATGGATGATTTATCATTAATTTCGACACACTTTGACTTCAATTCACGACAATTTAGCGACTTCAGCATGACGAGCGCATCAGTTGCATTAGCTGCTAATTTTGCCGCAAAAATCATGTGTGCTTATCCATTATACTGGCCAGAGACTGTTAGAGCATTAGTAATACATTCTGCGGAATGGCCCAATGCACTTAAAAGCCAAATTATTGGCACCAACAATAATAAATCTGAATTTGGTAAATTGCTTCGGGTTTGCGGTTACGGTGTACCAAACTTTGAAATGGCGGCGTATTGCGCAACGAACAGTCTCACTTTGGTAAACGAAGCCGAGATAACTCCTTTCAAAAAGGATGGTAGCACTTACAAAACAAATGAAATGCATTTCTACGATCTTCCTTGGCCAACCGAAATTTTAGAAACTCTTGGTGAAGCAAATGTTGAAATGCGAATAACTCTCAGCTATTTTATTGAACCTGCACCAGGTGAAATTGGTTGGAAGGATAGGTATCGTTATCAATCACATGCATTGCGATTTGACGTATGTGCGCCTGGCGAGGATAAATCTACATTTCTAAAAAGAATTAATAAGCAATCTCGCGAAGACGACGATGAAAAAGTTACAAGTTCGTCAGCAAGTAGTCATTGGACTATTGGTGCTCAACAAAGAAACAAGGGCTCGGTTCACTCCGATATATGGAGAGGAACAGCAGCGGAGCTGGCGAGTTCAAATCTAATTTCTGTTTACCCAGTCGTGGGTTGGTGGAGAGAGCGGCACAATCTAAAAAAATACAATAATTCAACTAGATATTCGCTTATTGTTTCAATTTCTACGCCAGAAAATGATGTTGATATTTATACACCCGTTAAGGCAAAAATCAGCTTACCTGTTCCTATTCCAGTATAAAGTTATTTCTGTTAGGCCAATTGCCCCTCAAAATAGTGACAATTGACACGATCTGGAAATATGATTTTGCCAAGCGATATTATCCTTGGCTTCACCATCAAGCCACATTTTGGCATATTCAACCGGTCCGCCGAATTCTTCAATAAGGCATTTTGCTGTGAAATAAGATTTATAGCCAGTTTCGGTAATTGGCAATGGCTCGCGAGTTTTGCTCATAATTTCTAAATGAACAATTGTAGTTTGCTCATCGACTTTGGCAACATAATCGCAGTAACGAATTTCAATTTGGATATTTTGCCATATAATTGGATAAGTTTCGTATTTTTCAAAAGGCTTATTCATAACGCTCTCCGAAATAATGAGGATTTACAGAATGCGGCTTGATTTGAACCAAGCCGCGTATCGTTAAGTGTCACCACCAAGCGTAATAAGCGACTTGCCGACCTTGGGCGAGCGCTTCCCGTGCTTTGGCGATAAATTCGAGGTCGTCTTCAAGCTCTTCGCCAGTGGTTTCACCAAAGAAGAAACCAGAAGTTTCGGGAAGGTCTTTTGCCTTAATATCTTCTTCAAGCCGATTAATGTCTTGCTCGGTAAGTAAAACCGTCGCGACATTGAAATCTTCGTTTTCTCCGCCATTTTGGAAATAGAGGTCTTGCATCCAGCCGTGAAGATTTGGGTGTTTGCGCCAATAGTGAAGGTCACTGTATTTATCTTCGTCTAATTTGAAATCAGTTGCTGGACGATTATCGTCTTTTGCGATTGAAACGGCATACATATCTAGTCCCATTTTAAGTCTCCTTATCTTCAGCCCGCATGATTGCGCGACTGATGAAGACAAAGGGCAGCGGCAACTCACGCCTTCAACGCACGAGCTTGCGAGCAGAGTTTATGCTTGAAGGCATTAGTGAGTGGCTGATGCGAAGGTCGCCATATTCAGCTAGCTTATTCGATGGCTGAGATTGGAGAAGTTTGGGAAGATTATTTGCTTGAACGCAAAAGCTACCCCCATTCATTGCTTATTGATACGACGAATATTCACTAATAACTTTGGCACCTTAACCCGCCCGAGCGATACACTCGCTACATTTCAAAGTGGCAATAAGATTAATTTGCGGCTGGTATTCATTATAGGCTGAGCGCGCGAGATGCTTGAATGAGCTGCAAGGCAACAAGTTCCCATGAATAACTATCCGTTCTGATTGAAGAGCCACAATGGCTTGGAGAGATTACTGGCAGGTATTATTGCTTGTATATGCTTAAGAGAGAGAGAGCCGCCGAATAACGAAGTGCCGCTAGGCTTAGCTGATTGGTAGATTTATGCCGTAAAGGCGGTCGCTAAATTGGCGGGCAATTTGCTTGGGATTTTGCATAAAAGTGGTTCAACTTTTAGA
>JAPUEP010000183.1 GCA_027492515.1 Hyphomonadaceae bacterium | reverse complement strand
AATTCCAATTGATGCGAAAAATTCGCTGCCATTACAATCCCGCATGCAACCGCTTCACCATGGCGCCATAATTGTTCGTTATAATTTACGCCTGCTTCAATCGCATGGGCGAAAGTATGGCCAAGGTTTAGCAGGGCGCGAATACCGCTTTCGCGTTCGTCTTTTGCAACAATATCGGCTTTGGCCTTTATTGCGGTTTCGATTGCAAATCGGCGTTCAGCCGAATTTTCTTCAAGGATTTTGGCATAATTTTTATCACAATAATCAAAAAATTGCGCATCATTAATAAGGCCGATTTTGAATATTTCGGCAAAACCCGCCATTAAATCGCGTTGTGGCAAAGTATCCAAAACCAATGGATCAATTAAGACCGCGCGCGGTTGCCAAAATAGACCAACAAGGTTTTTACCCGCTTTCGCGTTAATTGCGGTTTTCCCGCCAACCGATGAATCAACTTGGGACAAAAGCGTGGTTGGGATTTGAATGAAATCAATCCCACGATTTACAACCCCCGCCACAAAGCCCGATAAATCACCTGTTACACCGCCACCAAAGGCAATAATCAAATCACCGCGCTCTGCACCAAATGAAAGCAGGCTTTCAATTGCATTTTCAAAAGAAGCAAAGCTTTTTGATTTTTCACCGCTTTGAATTTCGATAAAATTATATTCTACATTTGCATTTTTTATCGATGATAATAATTTTTCGCCATGAAGTTTAAAGGCGTTGCAATCAGTAATTATATGAAGTTTTCCACTTTTCAAAAATGGCGCAATATATTCATAAGCATTATTTAAAATGCCATTTTGCACCAAGATTTCATAGCTTCTTGTATCAAGGCCAACTTCAATTTTGCTTAAATTATCCATTATTATCTTCTTGTGGTTCAAAAACTTCGCCATATTCCTTTAATGCCGCAATGACATTATTGACCGTTATTGAATGTGGGCCATCAACTGAATCAACGATAATATCGGCCTGTTCATATATCGGATAACGCGCTTTCATCAAATCAATCATGGTTTGGCGCGGGTTTTCGGTATGCAATAATGGGCGTTCATTACGTCTTGAAACGCGGTGCATTAAAGTATCAATATCGGCCCTTAGCCAAACGGTTATGGCTTTTTCGCGTAAAATAATTCTTGTAAGTGGGTTCATGAACGCGCCGCCGCCAGTTGCAAGGATTTGCGGTTTTTGTTCCAAAAGCCTTGCAATAACGCGGCGTTCGCCGGCGCGAAATTCCTCTTCGCCACGTTCTTGAAATATATCTTTTATCGAGCGGCCCGCCGCAATTACAATCTCATCATCGGCATCAACAAAATCAACCCCAAGACTAGACGCCATACGTCGCCCAACGGTTGATTTTCCCGCACCCATCAATCCAACGAGGGCCACAGTTTTCAATAACTTGGGCGGATTGTCGCCCAAGATTGTCTGCCCTTCCAACTCAATATCCTTTAACATCATGAAAATGTTCTAACATCTATGATTTTAATGTTAAATGGCGTCCTATGTCTATAGATTCAAACTTTATAAATGCAAAAACTTGTAATAATGCCATTGTTTTGCCTCAAAAATCGTCAAAATATGGATTTTCATTATTCTCAAAATTTACATTTTGTGATGGATTTCAGTTTAAATAAATTTCATGCGATTTTCTAAACCTCTTTTATCATTATATTTTTCTATTTTGGGCGCATCTTTTTTTGCGATTAATTCCTCTTGCGCCCAAGAAGCTGATACATTGGTAACGCCGCGCATTGCCGCGCCAATTGTTGTTAATTCAAGTGAGATTAAAGATGTAAAATTATGGGGCTTTTATCAGGAATTGTCAGAAGGCCCAATGCTTTCAAGCGATTTATGGAAAAATTCAAATTCGGCAAATCTAAAATTCGCCTTTACAAAAATAACAAGCGACCAAAAATTTATTCCACTTTTGTCATTAAGTAAAAGGGCGATATTTTCGGGCGGAATTGGGCCTGATAATGATGATGAAAACCTTGGGCTTTTGCGTTTTAATGCGGCGCTTAATATTGGTGATATTGCACAGGCAAACCAATTAATTGGCGAATTATCCGATGTGACATCTAATGAAAGCCTTGCAATTTCATATGCCGATAATTTGCTTTATGAAAATAGAATTGAAGATGCCTGTCAGATTGTTTCAATCTTGAAAACAAATGCGCCGAATAAAAAACTTCTTGAATTGCGTGCCGCTTGTTTTGCGCTTCATAATGAAGGGGCGGCGGCAAATTTATCATTGGAAGTTGCCGCAAGCCTTAATAATAAGAAAAATGATGATTGGCTTTATCGTTCAATAAATTATGTTGGCGCGATGAATGGCGATAATCCGCCTGCTTTTGCGCGGGATTTTGATTTTAATGGCGATAATGGTGTTAATTACGCGCTTTCAAATCGTGCCAAGGCTAAATTAAATACAAATATCCCAAAGCGTGCCTTTGAAAGATATATGATTGATAATGGAATTGGCGAAACTAAAACCGCACTAAATGCGGCGCGTTTTGGTATTGGTGAATATGGGGATTTAAAGAAATTCTTTATCAAAAAGCCAAATGTTGAAAATACGTCAAATATATATGGCCTTACACCTTCACAGCCGTCAATTGAACCTGCTAATCAGACTATTGATTTAGAAGATTTTCTAAAAAATGCCAATGATTTTAATGAATTTTATGGGCTTTCAAAATCTTCGGCAAATGAAATTGCGCAAATCAAAGAAACCAATATCGATAATGCCAAAGCCTTTGCCGCCGCATCTTTAATAAATAAAAATAAGGATAGTTTTTCAAGATTTATGGCAATAGATTTTGATAATAATGATGCCTTTAAACTGGCAGGTTCAATCGAATTTGGTGATAAATTTGATTATGATTTGCCCGCAAGACTTAAAAAAGCGAAAAATCAAAGTGAAATAAATCTTGCCCTTGGTGATGCATTAATTGCCAATGCACTTGGTGCAAATATTGGGATGGATGATTTTTGGCGTGGTAATTTTGGAACTAAAACGCCCGCGTCACAAACCATTTTATTTGCCCTTGATGATGCCGCAAAACGCGGCGCAAAGGGGGAGGTGGCCTTATTGGCGCATCTTGCAATGCAGGGGCAAAACCCAAATTCGGTTGATATTTTGGCAATTGTACGAATTATTGGAAACTTAAATCAAACCGGTTTTGTGCAAGAAGCCAAAGATTTGGCGGTTTTCACAATTCTTGCCCGAAATCTTGAATTTGCACCACCTGCGCCGCCACCTGCGCCAATTGCAAAACCGATTACAAGCTCTTTACCAAAGATTATTTCAAAATCTGTGCCAAGCAGCCCGCCAAAGGTGAAAAATATTGATTGATTTTATCAATAGTTTTTTGGAAATGATGGGCGCTGAACGCGGCGCTTCAAAAAATACTATTGATGCTTATAGGCGTGATTTTGCCGATTTTAGATTATTCTTATTGCCAAAATTTGGCGAAGATTTTGATATAAATCAAATTAGTCACGAAATCATAAGTCAATACGCAATTGATCTTCAAAATCGTGGCCTAAGTGAGGGGACATTACAAAGGCGAAGAAGCGCTTTACGGCAATTTTTTCATTTCCTGCTTGAAGAAAGACAAATTGAAACAGATCCCACCACACGTTGGGAAGCGCCAAAGAAATCGCGTCCTTTACCCAAAATAATCGAGAATAACGAAGTTGAAGCCATAATAAATGCAATTGATCAATTAGATGGTATTGATGCTATACGCGCCCAATCAATGTTAGAATTAATATATGGCGCGGGTTTGCGTGTAACTGAATTGGTGGCAATGCCCATTGCAATAATTCCAATAAAAGAAATTATGGATGAAACCGCAAATTCCATGATTATTCGCGGTAAAGGTAATAAAGACAGGCTTATTCCATTGGGGCGCCATGCGGTTTTGGCGCTGAAAAAATGGCTTGAAGTGCGTGAAATTACTATTTCGCAAAATGAACATATGGCGCAAAAATCCCGAAAATTCCTTTATCCTGCTAATACAAAGGAAGGCCATTTTGGGCGGCGGCAATTTGCGCGGCTTTTGGATAAATTGGCGGCATTGGCAGGGCTTGATCCCACGCGTCTTTCACCACATGTAATGCGCCATGCCTTTGCCACCCATTTATTAGAGGGTGGGGCGGATTTGCGGGTGGTGCAAACCATGCTTGGACATGCTGATATATCAACTACGCAAATATATACTCATGTCGCATACAAAAAACTAAAGAATTTAGTTGAAACTAATCATCCTTTGGGTAAAAAGAACTAATATTGCATATGCGAGATTGCGGCGCACAATAATTCTTTGGGGGAAATTATGAAAACACCACGTTCTTTTTACAAACCACTTGCGATTGGCGCGCCAAATCCTTATCGCGAATTACCCGTCGAAGTGCAGCGTATGATTCATTTTGTGCCGCCGCATTTGGAAAAAGTGGTGGCAAAAGTTCCTGAAATTGCCAAAACAGTTGATGTTATTCTTGGCAATCTTGAAGATGCAATTCCAGCAGGTGAAAAGGAAAATGCGCGTGCAGGTTTCATTAAAATGGCACAGGCCACGGATTTTCGTAGCATGGGAACAGGTTTATGGACACGCGTTAATTGCCTAAATAGCCCATGGTTCTTGGATGATTTAATCGAAATTGTTGGCGCGGTGGGCGATAAATTAGATGTGATAATGATACCAAAGGTCGAAGGTGTTTGGGATATTCATTATGTTGACCAATTACTTGCGCAATTAGAGGCCAAGGCAGGCGTTAAAAAGCCAATATTGCTTCATGCAATTTTGGAAACCGCCGAAGGTGTGGCGAATGTTGAACAAATCGCCCTTGCCAGTCCGCGTATGCAGGGGATTTCCCTTGGCCCTGCGGATTTGGCGGCAAGTCGTGCGATGAAAACAACGCGCGTGGGCGGTGGTCATCCAATGTATCGAGTTTTATCGGATGCCAATGAAGATGGCGCGGCACGTGCATCTGTGCAGCAAGATTTATGGCATTATACAATCGCCAAAATGGTTGATGCGTGTCAGGCGGCAGGTATCAAAGCCTTTTATGGCCCATTTGGTGATATTGCCGATTTGGATGCATGTGAGCAACAATTTAGAAATGCATTTTTGATGGGTTGTGCGGGTGCATGGTCACTTCATCCAAACCAAGTTGCAATTGCCAAACGCGTATTTTCACCCGACCCGCAAGAAGTTGCGTTTGCAAAACGCATTTTAGAAGCCATGCCAGACGGTACAGGCGTTGCAATGCTTGATGGCAAAATGCAAGATGATGCAACCTGGAAACAAGCCAAAGTAATGGTTGATACTGCGAAGCTTGTGGCTTCAAAAGATGCCGAATTTAAAAAAATATATGGTTTTTAAGAATGGCAAATTTTTGGGATGAAAGGTTTTCTGCATCCGAATTTATTTTCGGCAAAGCGCCAAGCCAATTTGTAAAGAAATTTGCAAATCAATTAAAACCAAATTCTAAAATCTATCTTCCCGCTGATGGGGAAGGGCGTAATTCTTGTTATTTGGCGTCATTGGGTCATGAAGTTTATGCAAGTGATTATTCAATTGTTGGGCAAGAAAAGGCAAAAAAACTTGCAGAGGAATTGGATGTTAATGTTCATTTTTCGATTGCCGATATTGAAAATGATATTTGGCCTGAAAATGAATATGATGCAATTTTTGCAATTTTCATTCAATTTTCACCACCTGAGGCACGCGCACGGGTTTTTGACGGAATAAAAAAATCGGTGAAAAATGGTGGTTTGGTTTTTATTCATGGTTACACACCAAAGCAATTGGAATATAAAACCGGCGGCCCATCGGCAATTGAAAACCTTTATACTAAAGAAATTTTGCAAAATGCATTTGATGATTTTGAAATAAAACTATTCGAAACCTATGATGCAGAACTTGAAGAAGGCGCGGGTCATAAGGGTATGTCGGCATTAATTGATATGGTCGCCCAGAAACCTATTTAATTTTTTGCCCAATCCAATCAATTATATCCTTCGCCAATTGCGGGGCAGTTTTTTCATAGATAATCATGTGCCCTGCATCAGCATATTCAATATAATCACCGCCAACACGCGCATATTTTGCGGCAGTTTTGCGATGGGTTTTTGCCAATGTTCCCCTGTCACAGGTTGCACCAATTGTTAGGGTTGGAACATTGATTTTGCTTTCATCAATTGTGCCGATTTTAAACTCATCTTGGTCAAAATTTACAAGATCGTTTAATGCGCGCCCTGAATCATAAATAAATTCGGCATTGCGGGCATCTTTTTCATTTTCAGGAACTTTATTTAAAACGCCCCATTTTGCCCCAAAATCCCAAACCTTATATGATTTTGTGGGGTCATTTTGCAGGGCAATATTCAAATGCGTAAGTAAAACCACCAATGATTTCACATCGCACCCTTTGGGCGGTGATGGCGTAACAAAAACACCCGCACACCCTAAACCCATTTCGATAAGTTTTTGGGTCAGAAGACCGCCCATTGAATGACCAATTATAACAGGCTTATGATTGCATTCTTTGGTAAATTCTTCGATTTGTGATTTTAATTGAATTATATAGTCGTTCAAACGAAGTTTTGGTAATTCATCATTTTTAATTTTATTGCGTAAATTAGGGTAAATTGTGGTCGCAAAAGTTTTGAACCCTGCATCCTTAAAGTAAGGGATAATATCATTCCAAACACTTGCATCAGCAAAAGCACCGTGAATGAAGAAAATTGGCGGCTTCATTATTGTGCCGCTAAATGGGCAAAGCGTTTTGCCATTTTTTCATAGACATTGCGTTTAAATGGAACCACAAGATTTGGCAAATTTGCCAATTTTTCCCAACGCCAATCATCAAATTCAATTTGTGAATGATTATCAAGGCGAACCATTTCATCATCGCCCTTAAATTCAAGGGCAAACCAAACCTGTGCCTGACCGCGATAATTATTCAATTTGTTTTTGCGCATTGATTCGGGAAAATCATAGCAAAGCCATTCATCATTGCGCTCTAAAATTTCGACATGTTTTGATGAAATGCCGGTTTCTTCGGTAAGTTCGCGTAATGCGGCGTCTAAAACATCTTCGCCTTTATCTATGCCACCTTGTGGAGTTTGCCAGCAATAAGAGCCGCGAAATCCGCGTCTTCTGCCAATCCATGCCTTTCTTTCTTGGTTAAAAACCAAGAGACCGACATTAGGGCGATACATTTTTGGCGGCGGTGGTAAAGACATTCGTCAACATTAACTCAAATATTTTGAAAGCGCCACACCTCAACTGTAAGGCATATGCGCATTGTTTCAAATTTATGACGTCACGGCAGACGCAGGCGCAAGAATAATTCCACGGTTTCTAGCTTCACTTAGCCATAAAATTATTTGATCAATTGTGACGGAATAACCAACGCCAAAGCCCAAAGCTGCGCCTTTTTGTTTTGCGCTGGCTTCAAGTGCGCCCAATTGCGCCTGAATATCAGGGGCAGATGGCCTTATATCTATGCTTCTGTCTGCGGCACTTGCGCGGACGCCAAGGCTTCTTGCAGTTTGCGCCAATGCAGGCGCAGAGCCATCGGCAATAAAACCGACACCGCGTGATTTAATATATTTCATGAAATTTTGCGCATTCGCAGAACCCGCAAAACGCCCACCAAGATAATTTGTAACCGCAAAATAGCCTGTTGTGCGTGATAAAACATAATCAAGTTTGCGTTGATTTTCGCCCCATTCACCACCCGACATAAGGGTTTGTGGCCCTGGATCATTATCAGGATAATCAAATGGTTCCATTGGAATTTCAATCATGGTTTCATGCCCTTGGGCACGCGCTTTATTAATCCATGCTTGAAGGTTTTCAGAATTTGGAACAAAACTTAATGTAACTTCGGCGGGTAATTGGTTTATCGCGCGCTCTGTAATGCGCGCATTAAGGCCAAGGCCACCAACAATAAGCGCAACCTTTGAACCGCTATTATTAAACGGCCTTCTATAAACATCAAATGGCGTGCGTCCATCGGATGCAATGGCGGGTAATTGACCATTTGGCCCATTTGATTGAACCCCTGCAATCGGTGCGGCAACTAATGGCGAACCGCCACCTTGAACATTACCGCGAACAACCTGTATGCCGCCTTCAACGCTTGCAACACTATTTGGCTGCCCTGCATTTGTTATGATTTTAACTTCGCCGCCATGTTGATTTTGTTCGGCGCTTGCCGCCTCGGCGGGGCTTGTGACATGGGGGTCGTGGCTTTCTTCTTCATGGCTTTGCGCGGTTAAATCTTGGTCTTTATTCCAAAAACTCATGCCGCCATCAGGGGTAAGAAGCCCCATTGCCCCAAAAAGACCTTTCGGAAGTTCTTCTTTATTTGAAATTTCTGATACCGTGCCATCTTCTGGTTTTTCGTGTGGCGGTACATATTTTGGGATTGCGATTTCAACCTTTGGGCCAACTTCGGCCTCATTACCTGCAACCTGAATTGCGCCCGCGCCAATCCCTGTTACTGCACCCACACCCAAAACCCCAAGGCCAAAATGTTTCAAGCCAAGCAAAAGCGGCTTTTGCGTTAAAGAGACAATCGTTGACATCAATTTTTCCAAAAGAAAAGAGGTCGTAAAACCTGTAATTACGACCTCTTATCTGCATTGTTTCGGTTAACGAAACATTATTGTTTTTTATCTTTTGGCTTATCAAAAGGCACAGGAACAGCTGTTCCTGTTTTCTTTTCCTCAGGCTTTGGTGCAGGTTTTGGCGCATCTTTGTTTGCCATTTGGGTTTTGCCGAAATCTTTTGGCATGCCAGAATTGATATATTCATAAGCGCGCTTAAGAACATAATCTTCTTTTTTGTCCCAATTTTCAGGTGGCATATCATTTGGCATGTGTGGAATTGCACGTTTTGCACCTGAATCATTGTTCAATGCATTTGGCAAATCTTCTTCAAAGCGGAATTCAAGTTTGCGGCGTTCAATATCTTCATTTGTAAGTCTGAAGTTTGAAACCTCAACATCCGGAACAATACCCGCCCCTTGAATAGAGCGCCCCGCAGGTGTGTAATAACGCTGTGTGGTTAAGCGAAGTGCGCCATCTTTACCGTAATTCAACGGAATAACAGTTTGCACCGAACCTTTGCCAAATGAAGTTGTGCCAAAAATAACGGCACG
>JAPUEP010000182.1 GCA_027492515.1 Hyphomonadaceae bacterium | reverse complement strand
CGCAAACTATTTCCGCCCTGGCGGTGTTCACCAAGATTTACCTGAAAAACTTATTCAGGATATTTATGATTGGTGCGACCCATTCCTTACTGTTTGTGATGAAATTGAGGGTTTGATTACTGACAACCGCATTTTCAAACAACGTAATGTTGATATTGGTGTTGTCGATAAGAAAACAATTCTTGATTGGGGCTTCTCGGGCGTTATGGTTCGTGGTTCTGGCATTGCATGGGATTTGCGTAAATCACAGCCTTATGAAATTTATGATGAATTAGATTTTGATATTCCAATTGGCAAAAATGGCGATTGTTATGATAGATATCTTTGCCGCATGGATGAGATGCGCGAATCTGTAAAAATCATCAAACAATGCATTAAAATGATGCCTGCTGGCCCTGTATTGCCTGAAAATTCAAAATTTGCGCCGCCGAGACGCAATGAAATGAAGGCAACAATGGAAGGTCTTATCCACCATTTCAAACTTTACACCGAAGGGTTTAAAGTTCCTGCGGGCGAAGCCTATGCATGTGTAGAGGCGCCAAAGGGTGAGTTTGGGGTTTATCTGGTTTCTGATGGCACAAATAAACCATATAAAGCGAAAATTCGCGCCCCTGGTTATCCGCATCTTGCGGCTTTAGAGCATTTGTCAAAAGGCCATTTATTGGCTGACGTATCTGCAATCATCGGTACACTTGATATCGTGTTCGGGGAGATTGATAGATAATGACTAAGAGTTTTGATTTACAGGATTTTGTGTCGTCAACAATTAGTCAGATAATTTCTGGTGTTCATGAGGCAAATTTAAGAGCAGAAACTTTCAATGCCTCAGTTAATCCATCAGGTAGCGGCTCTGTTGGGAAGAGCAATACTCCTATTTTGGTAAATTTTGATTTGGCTGTTGTAGCTGAAGAAGCTGGTTCAGCTAAATCAGGATTGTCTGTAAAAGTCCTTGGTATTGGTGGTGGAGTAGAAGGTGGAATTTCGGGTAAAGAAACTTCTTCTACTCGTATATCATTTAAGGTTCCTGTTCAACTTCCTTGTGGAAAACTTCAAGGTAGTTTTTCACACGCGAATATAATAGGATAAATTGAAATGCATATAGAATTTGCCGCAATCGCCCAAGGACAATTGGATGCATATAATTCCCAAGATTTGGATGCGCATGTATCCTTTTATGCGGATGATATGACAATTGCCAATTTGCGCGAAGAGCCTAATTTAAAAGGTATTGCGGCATATAAAGAACGTATGGGCGGCGTGTTCGCACAATTCCCACAAAACAAAGTTGAGCTTTTGGGGCGTTTTGTGATTGGCAATAAAGTGCTTGATCATGAAAAAGTTATGCGCTCACCAGAAGCGGAACCATTTGAAGTAATCGCGGTTTATACCATTGAAAATGGTAAAATCGCATCTGTTGATTTTATAAAGTGAGAAACTAAATGTCGGTTCGTCGTTTAGCACCAGAAGAAGTACAGCCAAAATCTTTTGCTTGGTCAAAAGATTCAGAGGCGAAATGTGCTTTTTGGCTTGCAAAATATCCGCCTGAACGTAAGCGTTCGGCAGTTATCCCATTTCTTTGGCTTGCACAAAAGCAAGAAGGTTGGGTTTCGCAAAAAGCTATAGAGGCGATTGCCGAACAATTGGGAATGCCGGATATTCGCGTTCTTGAAGTTGCAACATTCTATACAATGTTCCACCTTGCGCCAGTTGGTAAAGTTCACTTCCAAGTGTGTGGCACAACTCCATGTATGTTGCGCGGTTCTGGTGAAATTATCAAAATTTGCAAAAAACGTATTGGCGAACATCACCATGTAACAAAAGATGGCAAATTTTCATGGGAAGAAATGGAATGCCTTGGCTCTTGTGCCAATGCGCCTGTTGTTGCAATCCATGATTATTACCATGAAGATTTAGACGCCGATAGTTTCAACAAAATCTTTGACGATTTAGAAGCTGGCAAAGAAGTTAAACCGGGTTCTGCGATTGGGCGTCAAAAATCTGCGCCAGAAGGTGGGCCAACTACATTACTTGATCCATCACTTTATGATGGCTCATTGGCGAAAAAAATAAAAATTCCAAACCTTCCTGAAAAGGCAAAATAATATGGTCGGAATATTAGAAGACAAAGACAGGATTTTCCTAAACCTTTATGGGCTTCAAGATTGGGGTCTTGAAGGCGCGATTAAACGCGGCGCATGGAATGGCACAAAAGACATTATTGATGCAGGTCGTGATTGGATTATCACTGAGGGTAAGGCATCTGGCCTTCGTGGTCGTGGCGGTGCGGGTTTCCCAACTGCATTAAAATGGTCTTTCATGCCGAAAGAAGTGAAAGATAGACCGCATTATTTGCTTATCAATGCCGATGAATCGGAACCTGGCACATGTAAAGACCGCGAAATTATGCGCCATGATCCACATTTGCTTATTGAAGGCGCACTAATCGCTTCATTCGCAATGCAGGCGCATACGGCCTATATCTATATTCGCGGTGAATATGTTTATGAACGCGAAATTCTTGAGGCTGCAATCAAGCAAGCCTATGAAGCCAAATTAATTGGTAAAAACAACAAACATGGTTGGGATTTTGACCTTCATGTTTCGCACGGTGCTGGTGCATATATCTGCGGCGAAGAAACTGCACAGATTGAATCTTTAGAAGGCAAAAAAGGCCAGCCGCGTTTGAAACCACCATTCCCTGCGAATGCGGGTCTTTATGGTTGCCCAACAACTGTTAATAACGTTGAATCAATTGCGGTTATGCCAACTATCTTGCGCCGTGGCGCGGCATGGTTTGCCGCGATTGGTCGCCCAAATAATACGGGTACAAAAGTATTTTCAATCTCTGGTCACGTAAATAAGCCATGTAACGTTGAAGAGGCGATGTCTATTCCGTTCAAGCAACTTATTGAGGATCATTGCGGCGGTATTCGTGGCGGTTGGGGCAATTTGAAAGCTGTTATCCCTGGTGGTTCATCGGTTCGTATGATTACCGCTGAAATGGCGGAAACCGTATTGATGGATTTTGATAGTCTATCGGCTTTAAAATCTGGCCTTGGTACTGCGGCGGTAATTGTTATGGACAAATCAACTGATTTAGTTGCGGCAATTGCAAGGCTTTCTTATTTCTATAAGCATGAATCATGCGGTCAATGTACCCCATGCCGTGAAGGCACTGGCTGGATGTGGCGCGTAATGGAACGCATGGTTAAAGGTCAAGCGGAACACCGCGAAATTGATTTATTATTACAAGTTTCACAACAAATCGAAGGCCATACAATTTGCGCACTTGGTGATGCTGCTGCATGGCCTATCCAAGGTTTGATTTGGAATTTCCGCCACGAAATCGAGGCTAAAATTGACGCTTATCGTGCAAATAAACCGCACGTAATGGGCGCAAATTTGGCGGCGGAATAGAATGAAGGGCGGATGCCAATGTGGCAATATCCGCTTTGAAATAAAGGGTGAATTGGGGAAGGCTTCAATTTGCCATTGTAGAATGTGTCAAAAGGCGTTTGGAAATTTCTTTGCGCCTTTGGTGTCGGTTCGTGGGGCTAGTGTAATATGGTCAAATGAACCAAGTCGCTTTCAAAGCTCTAACCTTGTTAAACGGGGTTTTTGCGAAAAATGCGGAACACCTTTGACATACGAAGCACCGGATGGTCTTGCAATTGCGATTGGCGCATTTGATAGACCTGAAACAATTGAGCCTTTGGTTCAATTCGGTGTTGAGGGGCGGATTGCATATCTTGATCATATAAATCAATGGTCATGTTTGCGAACCGAAGAAGATATAGAGGATGCACCTTTTTTGAATGAAATCATTTCCTATCAATATAAAGATGAGGAATGATTTTATAAAAATCAAAGTGCAAAACTAAAGTTTTAATGCTTCAAAAAGGGGTTGCGCATTGCGCTTTATGCCTCTAGCAGAAGCAAGTTTTTTGATGTTTTTCGAATTGATTCAATTGGATTAATTCAAACATCTTTGGGAGCGTAGCAAATGGCCAAGGCCTGTAAACTATGCCAATATGGACGGTTGTTATTTTCATCTGTCCTTTTGGGATGTTTGGTTTGGTATATTATGCTGCATATGGCAATTGGCCTATCTTTGCCTTATTTGGTTTGGGTGGCGTTGGTTGCAAGTGTAATTTTGGTGGTTTGGGCATTTTGGGGCATTACCCGAATGAATAAATCGTCAAAAAACTTATAGACGGGGCGTGAGGATGGCGAAAATCGTCGTCGATGGACAAGAAATTGATGTACCTGCAGAATATACATTATTGCAGGCGTGCGAAGCTGCGGGTGCGCAAATACCGCGTTTTTGCTACCATGAACGTTTGTCTGTGGCAGGTAATTGCCGCATGTGCTTGGTTGAAGTTAAGGGGGCGCCAAAAGTTGTTGCCTCTTGCTCTCAGCAAGTTAAAGACCAACGCCCTGGCCCAAATGGCGAACCGCCAGAGGTTTTCACTGCATCTGATAAAGTAAAGAAATCACGCGCTGGCGTGATGGAATTCATGCTTATCAATCACCCATTGGATTGCCCAATTTGTGACCAAGGCGGTGAATGCGACCTTCAAGATCAGGCAGTGGTTTATGGCGATGCCGAAAGCCGCTATTGCGAGGCGAAACGCGCCAAAGAAGAAGTGAATATGGGGCCTTTGGTCAAAACCGAAATGACCCGTTGCATTCAATGCACACGCTGCGTTCGCTTTGTAACTGAGGTTGCTGGCGTTCCTGAAATTGGTGCAATTGGCCGCGGCGAAGATATGGAAATTACAACATATCTTGAAATGGCGCTTACATCTGAATTATCGGGTAATGTTGTTGATTTATGCCCTGTTGGTGCATTAACTTCTGCGCCTTATGCGTTTAATGCGCGCCCTTGGGAATTGCGTAAAACTGAATCAATTGATGTTATGGACGCTTTGGGTTCTAATATTCGTGTTGATGCACGCGGCGCGGATGTTTTGCGTATCGAACCGCGTATCAATGACGACATCAACGAAGAATGGCTTTCTGATAAAGGTCGTCATGCATGTGATGGTTTGCGCCGTCAACGCCTTGATAAAGCCTATATCCGTAAAGGTTCAAAACTTTCAGAGGCTAATCTTGATGACGCCCTAGAAGTATTTGCAAAAAAACTTCAAGAAGCGCCTGAGAAAATCGGTATTATCGGCGGCGATTTGGCAAATGTTGAAACGCTTTTTGCCGCAAAATCATTGGCAAACAGCCTTGGAATTAAAAACCTTGATTGCCGTCAAGATGGCGCATTAATTGATGATAAAGCAGGCCGTGGTGGTTATATTTTCAATTCTACAATTAATGGAATTGAAGAAGCTGATTGCATTTTAATCATTGGTTCAAATCCGCGCCTTGAAGCGCCTGTATTAAATTCGCGTATTCGTAAGGCGTATTTGGCGGGCAAGCTTGAAAATATTGCTTTGGTTGGCCCATCATATGATTTGACTTATCCGTATGAAAATCTTGGCAATAATGTAAAAATATTGGAAGATTTGTCAAAAGGAAAAGGCGATTTCTTCAAAGCATTATCAAACGCACAAAAACCAATGATTATTGTTGGTATGGGCGCTTATGCACGTGAAGATGGCGATAAAATTGCAAAGTTAATTGCTGAAATCGGCCTTAAAGCGAAAATCGTTAAAGATGATTGGAACGGCTTTAACGTTCTTCATCAAGCGGCTGGTCGTGTTGGTGGCCTTGATATTGGCTTCTTACCAAAAGATGGCGGCAAAAACACCAATCAAATCTTGAAAGATTGCGATACAATCATTCTTTTGGGTGCTGATGAAGTTGAAGTTCCTGATAATAAATTTGTTATTTATATCGGCTCACATGGTGATAAAGGCGCACATAATGCGGATCTTATTTTACCTGCCCCTGCTTATACTGAAAAAGAGGGTATTTATGTAAATACCGAAGGGCGCGTTCAATATGCTACCCCTGCGGTTTCACCAAAAGGTGATGCCAAAGAAGAATGGGCATTGTTCCGTGCTGTATCTGCAATGATTGGTAAAAAACTACCGTTTGACAATATTTCTCAATTGCGCGGCAAGCTAAAAGAAGAATATCCTTCTTTTGCCGTTAATGATGGCGAGATTTCGCAAAATTCAAAATTTGATTTGCGCTTTGTAGGTGAGGGTGGAAACCCGACAAGTGAAATTTTCACGCCGCAAATTGATGATTATTATCTAACTAATGCTATTGCGCGCGCTTCGTTAATTATGGCGAAATGTTCTGCGCTTAAGGCACAATCAACCACCAAAGTGGCAGCGGAGTAGATAAATGCAAGGCTTAGTTCACGATTTAGGTGCTTTTTGGGGAACACTTGCTGGGATTGGTTTATCCTTGCTTTATTTAGTTGCCGTTTTGCTTACTGTTGCTTTCATCTTGGTTTTTGACCGTAAAGTTTGGGCTGCGGTGCAAATGCGTAAAGGGCCAAATGTGGTTGGTCCATTTGGTTTGTTGCAATCTTTCGCCGATTTCTTGAAATTCGTTTTAAAAGAAATTGTAATTCCATCTGGCGCTAATAAAACCGTATTTGTTATTGCCCCTGTAATAACTGTTTTAACCTCATTCATGGCATGGGCGGTTGTTCCAATGGCGCCAGGATGGGGAATATCAAATATGAATGTTGGGATTTTATATATTCTGGCAATTTCATCATTGGGTATTTATGGCATTATTATGGGTGGTTGGGCATCAAACTCTAAATACCCTTTCTTGGGCGCATTACGTTCTGCGGCGCAAATGGTATCTTACGAAGTTTCAATTGGTTTTGTTATTGTTACTGTGTTGCTTTTGGTTGGTTCTTTGAACCTAACTGATATCGTAAATCATCAAAAAGCAGGTATTTGGGATTGGCATGCATTCTCATTCATCGGTGCAATTGTTCATGGCGGAAGCTTTGCGAAAGTTGCACTTGGCGTTGTTACTGGCTTGATTATGTTTATGATGTTGTGGATTTTCTTTATATCTGCACTTGCTGAAACTAACCGCCCACCATTTGACTTGCCAGAGGCTGAATCTGAATTGGTTGCGGGTTATCAGGTTGAATATTCTGCGACTTTATATCTTTTGTTCATGATGGCTGAATATGTGAATATTGTTTTCATGTGCGCAATGATAAGCATTATGTTCCTTGGCGGTTGGAACCTTCCTTGGGCAGAAGTAACAAATCCATTTATTGGTTGCTTGGTTTTATATGTTAAAATTTGGGTGATTTTCTTCTTGTTTGCGATGGTTAAAGCAATTGTTCCACGTTATCGTTATGACCAATTAATGCGTATCGGTTGGAAAATATTCTTACCAACAACATTGGTTGCGGTAGCCGTGGTTGGCGCATATGTCGCCTTTTTCGGAGGTAATGCGTAATGAGCATTTTTCAAGCCATAAAAGGCGCGGCAATGACCGATTTCTTGGGAACTTTTGTTCTTGCAATGAAAGTCTATTTCCGCCGCAAGCCAACAATCAATTACCCATTTGAAAAAGGGCCATTAAGCCCGCGCTTCCGTGGTGAACACGCTTTGCGCCGCTACGCAAATGGTGAAGAACGTTGTATCGCCTGTAAATTATGCGAGGCGATTTGCCCCGCGCAAGCCATCACAATCGAGGCGCAGCCACGTGAAGATGGTTCACGCCGTACAACACGTTATGATATTGATATGACAAAATGCATTTATTGCGGATATTGCCAAGAAGCATGCCCAGTTGATGCAATTGTTGAAGGGCCGAATTTCGAATTCGCTACCGAAACCCGTGAAGAATTGTTCTATAATAAAGAACGCCTTCTTTCTAATGGTGATCGTTGGGAACGCGAAATTGCAAAAAATTTGGAGCTTGATGCACCTTATCGTTAAGTTGCATTTGGGGGTTTAATCGACCTTAATAAGGTCAAAGAAGGGTAGGGCATTGCGATGGTAAGTATCGCTGCTTTTTGGATACTAAGCGTAGTTGCGGTGATTTCAGCCTTGATGGTTGTTTCAGCGCGTAATCCTGTGCATTCGGTTCTGTTTTTGATTTTGACATTCTTTACAACGGCGGGTCTGTTTGTATTGCTTGGCGCAGAATATTTGGCGATGCTTTTAATCGTCGTTTATGTTGGTGCGGTTGCGGTATTATTCTTGTTCGTTGTAATGATGCTTGATATTGACTTTGTTGAATTAAAACAAGGTTTTATGCGCTATTTGCCAATTGGTGGATTGGTTGCATTAATCATGTTTGGTATGTTCATCATGGTTACAAGCGCAAGAATAGAGGCCAAAGTTGATGCCAATATGCTTGCAAGCCCGACACCTGATGTAAGCATTACATCAAATGCTAAGGCAATTGGTGAAATCCTTTATACAAATTATATTTTATTCTTCCAGCTTGCGGGTCTTGTATTGTTTGTTGCAATGGTTGGCGCGATTGTTTTGACCCTTCAGCATCGTCAAAATGTTAAACGCCAAAGCGTTACTGCACAGACTGCGCGTAATCGTAAAACTGGTGTTGAAATTGCTAAACCAAAAACTGGGGAAGGGGTATCATTATGATAGATTTGGGTCATTCAATTGGTTTAACCCATTATTTGGCATTTGCCGCCGCCCTTTTTACAATTGGCGTTTTTGGGATTTTTGTGAACCGTAAGAACATCATCGTTATTTTGATGTCTATCGAGTTGATTTTATTGGCTGTGAATGTGAATTTTGTCGCATTTTCAGTGTTTTTGGGTGATTTAGTGGGGCAAGTTTTTGCAATGTTTGTATTAACTGTCGCTGCGGCTGAGGCTGCGGTTGGCCTTGCAATCTTGGTCGTATATTTCCGAAACCGTGGCACAATTGCGGTTGAAGATTTGAATATTATGAAGGGCTAGGAAAGTGTCTGTTGAAACTCTTGCTCTCTTAGTTGTGTTTTCGCCAATGGTTGGCGCAATCATTGCGGGTCTTTTTGGGCGTGTATTGCCACAAAAAGTATCAATGGCTGTTACAACTGGTTTATTATTTGTTGCTTTCTTTAGTGCGGCAACAATATTCTATGGTCATTGGTCAAAAACCCTTGAATTACCTGAAGATCCAATCCGCCTTTTCACTTGGATTGATGTTGCAGGTTTTAAATCAACTTGGTCAATTCGCCTTGATGCGATTTCGGCGGTTATGATGGTGGTCGTAACTTCGGTTTCATCACTAGTT
>JAPUEP010000181.1 GCA_027492515.1 Hyphomonadaceae bacterium | reverse complement strand
CATTGAAATATGGGTTATTAGGCTCTTGGGCAAGTAATTTATCCAAAGTTGAAATCGCCATTTGCAAATCTGGTGCGCGGTAAAAAGCGATGGCACGGGCATATAATGACGGCTTTGAATTATCGCGATAATTATATTTTAAATATGTTTGCTCTGAGGTTGAAACAAAGCCAAATATTTTGGCTTGTATCATTTTAAATTGATCAATTTCCGCTTGTGTATCTTTTGTATTGGCATATTCAGATTTTGATAATTTGGTTTGTAACGCCAAAATCCTATCGCCAGATAATGGGTGGGAACGAAAATAAGGCTCTTTTCGCGCATCACTCATGACTTCATTATAACGAAATTTTTCAAAAAAATCGACTAAACCTTGACCTGATTGATGGGTCTTTTCGAGATATTGAAGGGCAGCTTGGTCGGCGCTTGCCTCTTGAATTCTTGTGTAGGTGAAGAATGACAAAAGGGCGAATTGTTGTGAGCTTGCCAAAAGTGCGGCCCCTGCATCGGGCGCACCCGCCGCGATTGCAGCAATCCCAAGTGCAATACTAATATATGCAGGAACCATTGCCGCGCGCTCGGCCTGTGTTGAACGCGCAAGATGACCACCAGCAATATGACCAGTTTCGTGTGCAATAACACCTTTTAATTGAATAGGTTCTTTTGCTTCAAGAATTATCCCTGTGTTCAAAAACATTTTTTGACCATCGGTCACAAATGCATTCATACTTTTATCATTTACAATATAAATTTGAACATCTTTTGGGTTAAGACCAGCAGCAGCAAAAATAGGGTCACTATAACCCCTTATTGTATTTTCAATCTCTGCATCACGAATAAGTGACTGCGCCATTGCAGGCGCATTTATAAAATTTGATAAGATGAAAACAAAAAATGCCAAAAAAAGGCGCATGCAAAACTCTTAATCCAAAAATTCTATGGCAATTTAACCATGTTCATTTTAAATTGACACTAAAAAATTGGCAACATTATGGTTTATTGTGCAACTTTTTCTAATAAATCAGTATTGTAAGAATTTGCCTGTGCGATTTTTATCATTTTTTCGTATGTTGCATTATCAACATTCGGTGTACGCGATAAAAGCCATAAATATTTACCACTTGGTTCGCCAACAATTGCATATGTGTGATTATCATCAACACCTAAAATATAATAATTACCTTTACCAGCTGGAAGTGGAATTGGCGCAAAATTTACCGCCAAAACATTATTTCCACTAACAAATTTTGCCACACCTTTTGCAACATTTTGTTTGTTGGTTTTCGTATTAATGCACGAGTTTAAAACTTCAACACTGCCATCTTTTTTAAGGCTGTATTGTGCCGTAACTTTGATGCAATTTTTTTCAAAACTATTTGGATAACGGGCAATTTCATACCATTTCCCCAAATATTTTTCCGTGACAACATTGGTCGCAGGTGAAAGTGGTGGGGCATCCTTTGGACGCCCATTCACCGAAGAACATGAAATTAAAAATAAAAGCGAAAAAACTAATGTTTTATTCTTCATCATTTGCACCAAAAAGTTTAGAGGCATTACGTGCCCACCAACCAGTTTTACGTTTAGTTGGTGCTTTTGGTTCACTATTTTCTTCTTGCTTTGGTTCAGCTTCTGATTTTGTTTCAACTTGCGCTTTTTGTTTCGGTTTTGGTTGCTTTACAACAACTTCATCAGAAACAGTTTCGCTAATTGCTGGTGCTTCTTCTGTGGTTTTAGCCTTTGAAGTTTTGCGTGGTTTACGCGCAGGTTTTTTCTTAGGCTCGCTAGAAGCTTCATCAGAAGCATCATTTTCAACTCTCGCTTCTTGTATAGGTGCTGGTGCAGCTTCTTGTTCGATAATTTCATTTGATGGGTTTGAATTATCGATTTTTTCTGCATCATTACGATTTTGTTTATCGCGGCGGTTACGACCAAATAATCTTGAACGTTTACGACCACGTCTTTGATTATTTTGTTCAGTATTTTCACCAGAATTATTTTCGTCTGTTTCAGAAACTTCATCAGAAGAATCTTCTTTAATTTCAGCCTGATTTTCAGTTGAAACCATTTCGATTTCTTTTGTTTCGCCACGGCGCCCACGACGTCTTTGACGACGACGTTTATTGCGGCTTGGCGTGATTGTTTCTTTTTCTTCTTTTTCTTCTTGTGTATCTGCTTCGTCATCAAATTCAGGGATGATTTCATCCTCTTCATCATCATGCGAAGATGCTTCAATGTCTTTTAAATATGCAAAACTTGCATCAGATTCTTCAATTTCATCACCGTGATTAATGATTTCCATTTCATAATGCGAATGCGCGATTTCAGAAGAAGTAATAATTCTAACGTAAATATGGCGGGCAATTTCCATTGATGCCAAATGTTTGCGTTTTTCATTCAACAAATAAAGTGCAGTATCACTATCTGTGCGCACTTCAATTTCACAATTTTTGCGACCACCACATGTTGCCTCTATTTCACGAATTATTGAAGTTGCAACCGATGAAGGTGAACGAACACGCCCAAAACCTTCGCAATGTGGGCAAACATGGCTTGAGCCTTCAAGAACACCAGTGCGGCGGCGTTGACGCGAAATTTCCATAAGACCAAAGCCAGAAATTTTGCCCATTTGAACGCGCGCACGGTCAAGGCGCAATGCATCTTTCATTTTACGTTCAACCGCACGATCATTTCGCGGTTCATCCATATCAATGAAGTCAATTACAATAAGACCCGCAAGGTCACGAAGGCGCATTTGACGCGCTACTTCTTCAGCAGCTTCAAGATTTGTTTTTAATGCAGTTTGTTCAATTGAACGTTCGCGCGTTGATTTGCCAGAGTTTACGTCGATAGCAACCAAAGCCTCTGTTTGGTTGATAACAATATATCCACCAGATTTAAGCTGCACCACACCAGAATGTATGTTTGACAACATACTTTCAACGCCCATGCGTGAGAATAATGGATGCGAATTTTTATATTGGTGAACTTTGCGCGCATGGCTTGGAATAAGCATTTTCACAAAGTCTTTTGCTTCGCGATATGCAGATTCACCTTCGATAACTATTGATCCAACATCTTTATTATAAAGGTCGCGAATTGCACGTTTAACCAAGCTCTCTTCTTCATGAATAAGGGCAGGGGCAACTGATTCTAAAGTGCGTGTACGAATATCATCCCATAGACGCAATAAATATTCATAATCACGTTTAATTTCTGTTTTATTGCGTTTTGCGCCAGCGGTACGGATAATTAAACCCATGCCTTTTGGAACTTCAAGGCTTGAAACAATCGATTTCAAGCGTTTTCTATCACCAACCGCAGAGATTTTACGCGAAATACCGCCGCCACGTGGTGTGTTTGGCATTAAAACGCAATAACGACCAGCAAGTGACAAATAAGTAGTCAAAGCCGCGCCTTTATTACCGCGCACCTCTTTAACAGGTTGCACAAGCATGATTTGGCGGCGTTTTAAAACGTCTTGAATTTTATATTTGCGGTTTTGGGCGCGGCGTGCACGGCCAGCTTCATCATCATCTTCGCCAATTTCTTCAACTGAATGTTGTGCTTCTTCGGCAATTAATGCTTCGCGGTCAGCAATTGGGATTTGATAATAATCAGGATGAACCTCTGAAAAGGCTAAAAAGCCGTGACGAATATTGCCAAAATCAACAAAACAGGCCTGCAAAGACGGCTCAACGCGCGTTACTTTTGCAAGATATATATTTCCCCTAATTTGTTGTTTTGCTTTGGTTTCTACGTCAAATTCTTCTAAACTTTGGCCAGAAAGAACTACTACCCGGGTCTCCTCCGCATGGGCAGCATCGATTAACATTGTCTTTGTCATTAATGGAAACTCCTAGGGCGCGCACAATCGCAGCTTGAAAACCTTTAAAGGTATGTGCAAGGCGGCAACCCAAAATCTCATGAAAATTATAATTACGGGAACAATCTAAGCGTGATTTTATAGACGCATTATTATTTGCAATGCCAAAGTCATGCATGATTAAAAGGTCATTTGACCATTCTTTATAATCAGCAACTAAAACTGCACCGCGCACCATTGATTGTGCCCCAAAAAACTTTGCCGTAAAATACGGCCTTTGCGTGCTTTGATATATTATACAAAGCAACACATATGAATTAGGACTAAAATCTTAAAATATCAATAGCGGTTACAACATTTGATTGTAATGCCATTTTTGTGCCATTCTTATGTGAGATTACAAATAATATATTTGCCGTTAAATTAAGGTTTTGGTTATATTTATAATGGATTTTGTTTGTCATTCATTAACCATTTTTATGCGTAGTTTTTTTCAAATCAAATGAAGAAAAAAAATATAATAACATTGATTATTTTCGTTGCTCTAATTGTTGGTGCAATAGGAATTGGTGTTACTTTTTTAGATAAGGCACAGGCGCAATCTGTTCCTGCGGGAATGCCACGTATTTTTCAATTAAGTGTTGAAAATAATGAAAATAATAATGCTTTTTTGAATATAAAATTAGATAGAAATCTTAATTATAAAATCTTTTCATTGCCAAACCCAACACCGCGTATTGTTATTGATATGTCGCGTGTACAATGGTCAATGGGGCATGGTGAAAGTGGAAGTATTTCTTCTAATGGCTTAATTAAACAAATACGCTATGCCCATAAATCTTCCACAGAATCAAGAATTGTTGTTGATTTAGCTGGCCCTGCAAAGGTTGTTTCACAAAACCTTACTAATAATGTTGGTGGTAAAGTTCTTCATATTGAACTTGCGCCTACTAATAATGCAGTTTTTGCGTCAAATTTGCCAAAGCCTGAACAGCAAGAGGCGATTAATTCACTTCCGTCACCTATTTCACCAAAATTTGCATCAAAAAAATATACAATTGTAATTGATGCAGGTCATGGCGGGCATGATCCTGGTGCAATTGGGTTTTATCCAAATACTTTTGAAAAAAGTGTAACACTTGCAAGCGCATTATATTTACGCGACCAATTAAAGCGTGACCCACGATTTAATATTGTTATGACGCGCGATTCGGATGTTTTCTTACCACTTGAGCAGCGTATCATTATTGCGCGCGATATTCGTGCGGATTTGTTTATATCACTACATGCTGATGCCGCCGCACCTGGTACAAATGCGGAAGGCGCAACAGTTTACACATTAAGTGAAGAGGGCGGGGAACGTTCACGCCGCCTTCTAAATCGCGATAATTGGACTGTGGTTCCGCCAAATCGTTCACGTGATAATAATGTTACGGAAATTTTGCGCGATTTAACCCAAAGGGACACAAAAAACCAATCGGCGGTTTTTGCGGAAAATATTGTTCGAAATATAAGAAATGCTGGGCCTTTAACTTCATCATCGCATAGGCGCGCGGGCTTTTTTGTTCTTTTATCACCCACAACGCCTGCTGTATTATTAGAAATGGGTTTTGTAACTGATAAAGAAGATCAAGACAGATTAATAAACACCGGCTTTAGGGCAAAACAAATGGGTGGCGTTGCGCGCGCAATATCGGAATATTTTGATGGTGTTGATTTGAAAAATAAAGGTAATCATTAAAATCCGCATATATATAAAAAAATATGCGAAATTCACTTTATTGACGAATAGAACCTTGGCATAAGCAATTTGAAATTACTAACAATTGACTGCGGGAATTAAATGCGCACTTTTATGAAATTGATGGCGGTCATGGTTTTGGGCTTCATAGCTTTCGGCATTATTATGCTTGTGATTATGATGTCTATGGCTATGAAAACGCTTCCTGACCATAATAAATTGGCGTCATATCAACCTGCGGTTTCTAGTAAGGTTTATTCATCAGACGGTAAACAAATTGGCCTTTTTGCACGTGAAAATCGTAATTATGTGCCACTTGAAAAAATACCTAACCATGTAATCGCCGCCTTTATGGCCGCTGAGGATAAGGATTTCTATTCTCATAAAGGCGTTGACCCAATGGGTATTGCCCGCGCAATTATAAATAATATTGCAAGTGTGGGCGAAGGTCGCCGTATGCAAGGCGCGTCAACAATTACGCAGCAGGTTGCAGAAAACGTCCTTCTTACATCGCAGGCAAACCTTCATGGTCTTGAAAAATTTGTATCAAAACTTCAAGAAGCCTTGGTTTCACTTCGTATTGAAGATATTTTGACAAAAGATCAGATTATGGAAATCTATTTGAATCAGATTTTCCTTGGGTTTCGTTCTTATGGTGTTGGTGCTGCGGCGCAAACTTATTTTGCAAGACCGGTTTCAGAATTAACAATTGGGCAAGCTGCATATCTTGCAACACTTCCAAAAGCGCCAAATAATTATAATTTAGTTTTACACAAAGACCGCGCAATCGAGCGTAGAAATTGGGTTTTGGGTCGTATGTTCGCCAATGGCTTTATCACCAAGCAACAGCGTGACACAGCAATGGCGGAAACACTTGATTATACGCCGCAACCACAAGGTTCATGGACTGATCCGCAAGCTGGGGAATTTGTCGAAGAAGTAAGACGCGATTTAATCCGCCGTTTTGGTAAAGATGCGCCTTATTCACGCGGTTTCCTAATAAGCACAACAGTTGATTTAGCGGCGCAACAAGCTGCGCGTTCTGCATTACAAAAAGGTTTGGATGCTGTTAACCCAAGCCGTCAACGCGGCTTTAGTGGTGCGGTTGGTATGATTACTGCTGATGCAAATTGGCAGGGTAAAATTGCGAATGCAAAATATTGGCGCCCAAATCCGCGCGCAGTTTTTGCCGTTGTATTAGATAATGGTCAAAATTACGGGCTTCAAAACGGCAAAAAAGCCCCAATCCCACAAGCTGATAAGGATTGGACAGCACGTTCTGGAAAGCCATTATCAGATGGTCAGTTGGTGTGGCTTGGTAATCGTGACGATAAGACATATCAATTATTACGTCATGAAAACATCCAAGGCGCGATTGTAAGTATGAATGCACATACTGGTTCTGTAATCGCAATGGCTGGTGGTTATGATGCCGAAGATTCAGGTTTTAACCGTGCAACACAAGCTAAACGCCAACCTGGTTCATCATTTAAGCCTATTATTTATGCCGCTGCACTTGAACAGGGTATGACACCTGAAACCAAAGTTTCTGATAGTAAAATTAGTGGCGGCGGTTGGGGGCCTGAAAACTCTGATAAACGTTATTTTGGGGTTATGACGCTTAAACAGGCGCTTGTTTTATCACGTAATACTGTAACTGTTCGTATTGCGCGCCGTATTGGTATGCGCCGCGTTGCCGATTATGCGCGTAGGTTCGGTGTTTATGATGATTTGCCAAATGATTTAACTATGGCGCTTGGCGCGGGCGAAACAACTGTTTTAAGAATCACTGCGGGTTTTGCGGTTTTCCCGAATGGTGGCCGTTATATAAGCCCTGTATTTTTTGATAGATTGCAAGATGCACGTGGCAACACTGTTTGGCGCGCTGATAGACGCTCTTGCGCAGGTTGTGATGCAAATTTTGACCCATCAATTCCACCGCCGCATTTAGAGCCTTGGGGTAAACAGGTTATTAGCCCAAGAACTGCATGGGAAATGACGGGAATTTTACGTGAAGTTGTTACCAATGGTACTGGCCGTTCTGCGCAATTCTCACACCCTGTTGGCGGCAAAACTGGTACAACCAATGATTATAAGGATGCATGGTTTGTTGGGTTTACGCCATCATATGCAACAGGTGTGTTTGTTGGTTATGATCAGCCAAAAACTATTTATAGCGGTGCAGCGGGTGGTAAAGTATCTGCGCCAATATTCCGTAATTTCATGATGTCTATGCTTGCTGATAAACCTATTGAGCAATTTACACCATCACCAGAGGTTCTTCGTGAAATTGGTGCGCAGGAAAGGCTTAATATTCTTGCTTCATTGCAATCAGGCGCAACCAGCGCGCCAAAGGCAGCAAAACCAAAGGCAAATGGTGAAAAGCCTGCTGAAGCTAATGATAAAATTACAATTGATGCAAATGAAGTAATTGGCGACGAACCACCACCGAAACCAAAAGACTAAAGCATTTTCGGGAGCATTTATTTTATGAAAGCCGAAATTGAGGCTTTAAACCTCGATATACAAAAATCATTGAAACTTTTGAGGCGTCGCCTTGATTGGGAAGTTTCAGAACGTAGGTTTGATGAACTTGAAGCCATGTCGCATGACCAAAATTTTTGGGATGATGCCGCGCGCGCGCAAGAACTTATGCGTGAAAAAAATAAGCTTGAAAATTCAATGTCGCTTATCAAAGAAATTGAGCGTGAATTAAAAGATAATATTGAGCTTGCTGAACTTGCCGAGATTGAAAATGATGATGATTTGGTCAATGAAGCACAAACAAATCTTGAGAAGGCAAAAGAACGCGCGGCAATTGCCGAAACTAATGCCCTTTTATCTGGTGAAGCCGATGCCAATGATTGTTATATAGAAATCAATGCAGGTGCAGGCGGTACAGAATCGCAAGATTGGGCGGCAATGTTGCGCCGTATGTATATGCGTTGGGCCAATGCGAATGGCTATGGCTGCGAAGAAATTGATGAAAATCAGGGCGAAGAAGCGGGAATTAAATCTTGTACATTGCTTGTAAAAGGTGAAAATGCTTATGGTTGGTTGAAAACTGAGGCGGGGGTTCATCGTTTGGTGCGAATTTCACCCTTTGATTCAAATGCACGCAGGCATACAAGTTTCGCCAGTGTTTGGACGTATCCCGTAATTGATGACAATATTGAAGTTGATGTGCAAGAAAAAGACGTTCGCATTGATACTTATCGTGCATCTGGTGCGGGCGGTCAGCATATTAATAAAACTGATTCTGCCGTGCGTATAACGCACATTCCAACAGGCATTGCCGTTGCATCACAGCAAGAGCGCTCACAACATAAAAACCGCGATATTGCATGGAAAATGCTACGGGCGCGGCTTTATGAATTAGAGCTTAAAAAACGCGAAGCACAATCACAGGCGCTTGAAGATAGTAAAACCGATATTGGTTGGGGGCATCAGATTCGCTCTTATGTTTTACAGCCATATCAATTGGTAAAAGACTTAAGAACCGAAGTTGAAACTTCAAATACTTCTGGCGTATTGGATGGCGATCTAAATGCCTTTATGGCGGCTGCACTTGCGCAACGTGTTGAAGTAATTGGCGATGAATAAAAAGCCCTGTTTTTAAAACAGGGCCTTAAAATTTATTCTTCTGTTGGGGCTTGTAAAGCCTTGGTTTCATTGGCGAGCGGGTCGGCAACGCGTTTAGAGCGACCATCGAAATAACCACCTTCTTC
>JAPUEP010000180.1 GCA_027492515.1 Hyphomonadaceae bacterium | reverse complement strand
TGGTGCCGCAGAGAAGAATTGAACTTCCGACCCCGTCATTACCAATGACGTGCTCTACCACTGAGCTACTGCGGCATATGTGGTTGGGTTTGCTAATGCAAAAATGATAAAAAGTGAAGCTGGTTTGTGTAAAAAACGCCAATGGTGCGGGATTTTTTACACAAACAAGAATTAGACCCTTATGTAAATTTTGTTTTTATCAAGCAGATAGCCAACAAACCAACAAAATTGCATAAAGGCCAAGGCAAATAAGAATGATGCAAGTTTTATAGGCGCAATTTTAGCAAAAAAATCATCATGAATTACCATCATCAATTCTTTGCCATTGATTGTAACCATCCATAAAACCGCCATTAAAATCTCGGCAAAAATATATATTAATAGGGTGTTTTTGCCAAAAACTTCGAAATAATATGAGCCCTTTTTAAAGCCCAAAATATCAATCACATAAACCAATGAAGCAAGGATAAGGCAATCAATTCCGATTGTGAGGCATACATAAGATGATGTCCAAATCTTCTTAGAAATTGGGAAAAATTGCCCCCAAATGTTTGCCAAAACAATCAATGCAATACCCAATATCGCAATTTTTAATGCTGCATCTTTTTTGTTTGGGTTTTGGCGCAAAAAATCAACAACCAAAAAACCTGCTAAAATATTTACCAAAGATGGGATAATTCCCAATAATCCTTCGGGGTCGAATGGAATGCCTTCGCCTTTGTAAAGATGGCTTGCACCAATTAGTGAAAGGTCAAGTTTAAGGGCGGCATTATTTTCAAGGCTATAATCACCAAATTGCGCCATCAAAAACCAATATAAAAATAATGCGGCGATTGAATAAATTATCGCACCCTTTTTGCCCACATAATGTAAGAGCAAAGATGCAAGGGCGTAGCAAATACCAATTCGTTGAAGCACGCCCAAAATGCGCAGGTTTTCAAGTTTCATAAAAACAATTTCGCCATTTGTTACACGGAAAAATGGAAAGTTTGAAACCACAAAACCACATATGAAAATCAAAATCGCACGGCGGATTGTTTTACTTAAAAACGCCGCATCACCCATATTTTCATAGCGCGGCAAAGAAAAAACCATTGCCGAGCCAACAACAAAAAGGAAAGTTGGAAAAACTAAATCAGTTAATGTAAAGCCAAACCAAGATGCATGAAGAAGCTGTGAATATGATAATTCACCAGAAATCGACATATTGACCACAATCATCAAAACAAGTGTTAGGCCACGCATTACATCAATTGCCAGATAGCGATTTTGTAGTTTTTCCATCTATCACCTATTTTGATTTAAGCGCTTGTGCGATTGCTTTTTTTACCAATACATCCATTACGGCATAACCATCTTTATTAGGGTGAACACCATCGCCAGAATATTTAAGTGGCAAACCATCGGCGCCATCATTCATTGGTGTATTATAATCAAGATAGGTTATTTTATTGGTTTTCGCGTATGATTTAATCCATTTATTTAATTCAACTATGCGCGGGGCAGGGCGCATTTCTGGCGCCCAATAATAGCGCGACGCCGGCAATATGCTTGATAAGACAATTTTGATATTATGGCTTTTTGCCAAATCGCACATTGATGCGATATTATCTTCAATCATTTCATTGGTCGCGGGGCCAGTATTGCCCGCAATATCATTTGTGCCCGCTAAAATAACAACCACTTTTGGTTTTAATGCAATAACATCGGCACGAAAACGCAAAAGCATTTGTGGTGTTGTTTGACCACTAATACCACGATTTACGTATGATTGATTTGCAAAAAGTGCCTTGCCCTCTTTGTCCCAAAATTCAGTTATGGAATCCCCCATGAAAACAACGCGATTTGCATCATATGGCTTTGACATCACTTCAACGTTTTTCGCGCGATAAGCGCCAAGATTGGCCCAATCTGCATTGTCGCAATATGCATTTTGTGGAAGTGCGAAAGCTGCCGCAATGGCAATAAGGCTTAATATAGTTTTTTTCATTTTCCCTACCTATTTTCAATTGTGCTTATGTGGCCTTGGCGACCATTTTTGTCGAATGCCGCAACATTTACCACGCCCTTATCTTTAATTGGACCGTTTACAATTGTGCTTTTTGGATTTGGCATTTCATTACCAACACTATAGCGCAAATCAAAGCCCGGCAATTGATAATTTACCAATATTTGCCCATTTTCAATTTTTAAACCAGGCGGCGGAATACGATAATTTATATCAGGCATTTGCGCGCTTAATTTTGGTAAAATAATTTTACCAAGTTGGTTCACAAAATTTGACCATTCATCTTGATTGTCATCTTTCGGAATATTCCAGCCGCGATAAGAAAGGGCATAAAGGCGCGGTAGCATCATATAATCAATGAATTTAGGGTCACGCATGGTTTCGGAAAACATCATGGCCTCTACGCCCATGATATTCTTTTTGGCTTCATCATTAAGCTGCACTTTTGTTGGGTTTTGTGTGCCCTTCATTGCATATGGATTGAATGAAAATGAATTATCAAGGTCAGTATAATTGGCCCAATTATGCCCACCCTCTAAAACATCCTCGGAATGCGCCATATCAAGGTAAAAATTGGTAACAGGCCCCAAAACAACTTTATAACCATTATTGGCAAGGCGATATGCAAGATCTTCTGAACCTTCAAGATTATTCCAAACAAAAAGCGTTGCATCACGGTTTAGGAATTTTGGATTAATTGGGTAATCTTTTTCACGCTTTACGCCCAATTCTTCCCATGCACCAATTTTAAAGCCATTTTTTTTAAGGATATTATCAACATTATCGTAAAAATAATCCCATAATTGGTTGGTTGAACTCATACCCAATTCGTTCATTTTTTTGATTGCTAATGGTGATTTTTCCCATGCGCCATTTGCCAATTCATCGCCGCCAACTTGAAGCATTGTTTGCTTAACGCCAGCTTTTTTATACATTTGCGCGATTTCACTTGTTACAGTAAATTTATAAGTCGATGGAAGGGCAGGGTTCATCACATCATCAGTATAATTTTGCGCCGTATGATATTGGGATTTATCGTCTGGATCGCTTAAAAGATATTTATCAGGGTTTTTATCACCTGCAGCAATTAGTTTGCGATTAAGCGATTCCATTGATTTAACCGCCGCACGCGAATGCCCCGGCATTTCAATCTCTGGAATAATATCAATATGGTTTTTTGCGGCATATTGAAGGATTTCAATAAAGTCAGCTTGGGTAAAATAGCCACTTCCATGCCTATCATTCACATCAGGGCCAGAGCCATAGGCAGGCGGTAAGCTTTTATCTTGATTATATTGATGCCCGCGCTTTGCGCCATATTGGGTTAGTTCAGGGATTTGCTTTATTTCGATGCGCCAGCCTTCATCATCAACTAAATGCAAATGCATTTTATTAAGTTTTAGGCGCGCCATAATATCAATTGTTTTTTTGATGCGATTTTTATCTTGAAAATTTCGCGCCACATCAACCAAAAGCCCACGATATTCAAACCTTGGTGCATCATTTACCTCAATAAAAGGAAGTGAAAGGTCTTTGTCATCAATCGGCATTAATTGCGATAATGATTGCAGGCCATAATAAATTCCCGCCGCACTATTACCGATAATATTAATCCCATTTTCATCGACTTTTAATTCGTAAGCCTCGGGCGAAATTTGGCTTTTTATATTATTGATTTCAAGTTTTATTGTCGGTGAATTTTTATTCGATTTTGGCAAGTTTTTGAACAAATTTTTTGCAAACAAAACCTCATTATTAAGATTTATGGGGGCAATTATTTTGGGCGCCGCCGATATTTTCAAAACGCCCGAATTCGTTTTCACATATTGCGGGTTAGGAAAAATGGGCGATAATTTTTCCTTTGGAATATCCTTTATGATTTGGTTTTTTTCATAAATTTCGGTTGGGGTAACAATTGTTTTGAAATCTTTTGGCGCATTTGCAAAATTACTGCCGCGTGGAATTTGTTCTAATTTATAATTTTTTATTGCATATCCACGGTCAAGATTATTATCAAAAACAATATATGGCCCTTGAGGGGCTTTTTCCATTTTCACCATTGGTTCAAGATGTTCAATATGAAAAACAAACGATTTTCCAGGTGCAATTATTTCGTTATTTGTTGCAATTCTTATTTTGAATAAAGACCCCGTAGAAGAGGGTGAAACTGGCTCAACAATTCGATTATTTAGATTGTTAGAATTTCTAACACCGCTTATTGATGTGAAATATAGTGTCCAATCATTGGTATTTATCGGCGTTTTGCCATTGTTTTTTATTATAAAACTTGCCTTTGTATAATGATTATTGCCCTCAATTGCATATTCATCAAGCTTCCATACAAGTTCAATATCATCAGGATTAAAAGGTGTTTTTAAAATTTTTGTATGCGAAGGTTTTGCAAGCGCATCAATTGGATAAAGGGTTTGTATTCCAATCGCTAAGCTAAGAAATGATATAGAAATACCAATATTTTTACGCATCACACCACCCTTTTTATTCTTTTAGAAAATACGCCCACCCAAATCTGGGTGGGCGTAAATGTTTAGATTGTAAATCCTATTAGAATTTATAACTTACGCCAAGATAATATTGGCGCCCGAATTTATGGAATTCTTTTAATGCATCAACCCCATTTGCTGTCTGCTTGGTGACATATGGCTCATCGGTTAAATTGTCGATTTGCAATAATAAGTTCAAGCCCTCAAGTTTTCCACTTTGGAAAGTGTAACCTGCTTGAAGGTTGGCAATATTGTCAGGCAGCACAGATTCAATAACTGGATTAAATGAATTATAACGACGTGCTGAATAACCCGAACGATATGTATCGCCAATGCGTAATTGCCAACCGTCTTTTTCATAATAAGCCTGAAATGTAGCAACTTTACCTGATAAACCTTCAATGGTCTCACTTGTTTCATTACCATTTAAATCGGTTCCATGTATATTTGACTGTGTTCCGGAGAAGCTTCCAACAAGCCCAAAACCATCAAGGGCAGGCGTAAATGTTGAAAGCTCAATTGCGCCGCTTAATTCAATGCCACGGATATATCCACCCTTAACATTAGCTGGTGCGGTTAATAATCCAATATTGCTTACAGGTGTAACCGATGTCGGATTTGTAAATCCAGTAAAATCAAACGGAATTGTTTTTACATAAATTCCTGATGTTAAATCCTTAACAAAACCTGCAACAGCAAAATATGTGCCTTTTGAGAAATATTTTTCTAATGACACGTCATACGAATTGGCACGCCATGGTTCAAGCTTAGGATTGCCACCCGAACCTGACCAAAGGCGCGTTGTTGCATTTACACTTGCCGAAAAATTAGCGCGCATATCAACTAATCTTGGTCTTGCTGATACTTTTGCTGCTGCAAATTTCAAATAAAGACCATCGCCGATATCAGCAGTTAAGTTTAAGCTTGGCAAATAATCAGTATATGATGTTCCAGTTTTTACAATTGCCTGTGTGCTAGACGCTTGGTCGTTTGTACCAATTGAGGATTGGTCAACATTAATAGCTTGAAGGCCAACGTTTCCAGTAATTGGAATGCCTGGATTGAAATCAAGACCAGCTTTGACAAAGAAAGTTGTGATTTTTTCATTTACTTCCCAGTTTAATTTTGGGTTTTTGGCTGGATTAGTATCAGCAGTAAAAGCACCACTTTGTAATGCTTTTAAAGCATCAAAACTAACTATTTTTCCAAGGCCTGCAAAACCTAAATCAACATTAGGTTCAAACAGACTTGTTGGAATTGGCGCACAGCCTGAAGCATCATCCCAATCATAATAATGCATACATGTTTGATCAGGGTGAGCAATTAATTGATTTACACCAAGAGAACTAATTTTTTTTGTTCTATCTGTATATATTAAACCAGTTTCAATATCTTTGAAAATCGCTTTTTTGAAATCATGTTTTGCAGTAAGGCGGGCATTTTTCATGTCATCATTCATTTTAGTATAGCGAATATAGCCGCCGCCGCCGCCCCACCAATATGATGCGAAATTAAAATTAGTTGCTTTGCCAAAATCATATGCAGATGTAACATTTCCATAATCTGTAAAACCAGAAAGGATTTTGGCATTAATAGTTACAGGATCTTTTGTTGCTGCATAAACTTCATATGTTGTTTGGTCACGCTTAACTTTAGAAAATCCAAGGTCTGCATGTAATTCCCAACCATTTACATTAAAAGTATTTGCCCAATTGGCTTGATCAATATTATCTTTGCGGTTGTCTTTTCGCATCGTAATAGAAGGCGCAACATTAACAACGGTTAGACCATTAGCGCCATTATTTACCGTAACATTTGTTGCTTGATTGCCAAGACCCCAATCCCCGATTACAGCGGCAAATTCACGACCGTTCATTTTTTGGTCAAATTGCGAATGGAAAATACTAAGCTTGCTAGTGAAATTATCATTGGGCTTATATTCAATAACTGCCATGCCGCTATCACGAACATCTTTCCAATTCATTATACCGGTTTCAAAACCATCATAAACGTTTTGATCTCCTGGAACGCCCACAACAGGCCACCACTCAGCAGGTCCAAAATCCCATGGATTAAAATATTTCTTATTAGTTGATGTATCAAGATGAGTGTAACCAAGAGAAACACCTAATTTGCCATCAGCAAAACTATCAATGTAAGAAGCATTAAATCTTGCCCCACTATCTTTAGTTCCAGGAATTAAGGCTTTAGAAGAATTTGCCTCCGCACGCGCACTAACATTAAACTTCTTTCCTTTAACCGAAAGTGGATTTATTGTATTTAGATTGACGGTACCTGAAAGCCCTTGTGTGCCTAATGCTGCGTCAGGTGATTTATAAATCATAACCTGATTCACTAATTCAGCTGGGAATTGGTCATATTCGAAAGCGCGGTCATCACCCGTTGAAGCCATTTCTTGACCATTAAGCAAAGTCACACCAAATATAGATGGCTCACCGCGAATTGAGATAAGTTGTGCACGGCCATCAACACGTTGTTGCGCAACACCGGGTAAGCGAGCAAGTGTTTCAGTAATTGATACACCTGGTAATTTGCCAATATCCTCAGCGGTGGCAACCTCAACAATTGATTGATTTAATCTTTTTATTGAAATTGCTTTTCGAAGGCTTTTGCGGATGCCAACAACTACAACTTCTTCATCAGCTTTTTTCTCTAGTTTGGCATTATCGTTATTATCTTGTGCCATTGCGCTAATTGGTGACATCGCAAGACCGAAAGAAGCTGTTATTGCAAAGATTGATGTTGCGCTTATGAATTTGCCAACATTATTTTTGCCCATTTTTCTGTGCATATTATAATGCGTCGAAACTGATTTTTCCATTTGAACTCCCCTTCATTTTAAATTGGTTATAATGCCCCGATTATAACCAAAATAATTTTGAAGCTGTATAATTCATACAGAATGATAATATGTCAAGACCAAAATCAAGATTATATAAAACCATTTTAATACCAATATTATATTTTCTGTGATGATTTTTATCATTGCAATTTTAAAAACATTATATAAAACAATGATATATGTTAGTAATTGTGTCTGGGTATAGGGCGCTGGTTGCTGCCTAGTGGCGCTATATTTTTTAATATTAAATTACAAAAATTTTGGTATTAATATTAATTTTTGGTGTAAATAGAACCGCTTCCAATCAATTTTAATACCATTTTCGCTAAAAACCCATGATTTATGGTTTGACCAAGTAATACCAATAATATATCGTGGTCATGCACTATAGATTAATTCTGCTTTTAAATATAAAAAAGGGAAGTGGGTTTGCCAAAAATTGAACTTTTTAAGCCTTTGTTGAAGGAAGATTCTGCGCCGCTTTATTTGCAATTGCAAAAAGTGTTGCGCGATGCAATTCACAACAATGTTTTTGGGGTTGAAGATGCTATCCCGCCTGAAAGAATTTTATCGCAACAACTTGAGGTTTCGCGAATTACTGTCCGCAAGGCAATAGAAGGCCTTATAAATGAAGGGCTTTTAACGCGCCGCCGTGGTGCTGGCACTTTTGTTGCCGCCCGTGTTGAGGAAAGTTTTTCAAAATTATCTTCATTCTCAGAAGATATGACTATGCGTGGGCGCACCCCGCGTAGTGAGTGGATTTCAAAATATGTTGGTGCGGTAACGCCAGAAGAAGCCTTGGCTTTGGGGCTTTCCCCTGGTTCGCCAGTATATCGATATAATCGTATAAGATTCGCCGATAATTCAACAATGTCGTTGGAATATTCTACGATACCAATTTATTGTTTGCCCAGTTTAGATGCTGTCGAAAACTCAATTTATGAATCACTTAGCGAATTTAATCGTAGGCCTGTTCGCGCCCTACAGCGTGTAAGGGCAATTGCTTTTTCGCGTGAACATGCAAAATTATTAGGTGTTAAGATTGGCGATCCAGGTCTATTCATTGAAAGGCGTGGCTTTGCAGAAGATGGCCGCGCCGTTGAATTTACTAAATCATATTATCGTGGCGATGCTTATGATTTGGTTGCCGAATTAAGCGCAACATAATTTCTAATTAAAATATGTCTTTTTTAATTTTTGCGTTAATTTATGATTGACACGCGATTAAATTTTGGTCACACAATACCAAAAAATATATTTGGTATTGTATTGGACTTATAAATGACAAATAAAAACGCCCTAGATTCAGCTACTACAAAAAAAGCCATGATTATAATTGGCATATTATTTTTCATCTTTGGTTTTGTTACATGGCTTAATGGGCCATTGATTAGCTTTGTAAAACTTCGTTTTGGGCTTGATGATTTCAATGCATTTTTGGTTCCAAGTGTGTTTTACGTGTCTTATTTTTTCCTATCCTTGCCCGCATCTTTTATTCTTAAAAGAATTGGAATGAAGAAAGGCATGTCGCTTGGCTTGCTTTTAATGTCTGTTGGGGCGGCGGTTTTTGGACAATATACGCATTCGGGTTTTTATGGTGGAACTTTAAGTGGCCTCTTTATTATTGGTGCGGGGCTTTCAATTCTTCAAATCGCATCCAATCCGTATATTTCAATTTTAGGACCAATTGAAAGCGCCGCAAGTCGTATCGCTTTTATGGGTATTTGTAACAAAGTTGCGGGTATTATTGCCCCAGTTGCGTTTGGATATTTTGTTCTTCAAGGCATCGATAAAATCGAGGCTATGGTAAATGCCGCACCTGACCCTGCTGCAAAGGCTGCATTACTTAGCCAAGTTGCTGATAAAGTGTATGTTCCATATTTTGTTATGGCTGGCTTGCTTGCGCTTTTGGCGTATTGGATAAATAATTCTAGCCTGCCCAACATTGGTGATGAAGCTAATAGCCAAAATGAAAATGATGACGATAA
>JAPUEP010000179.1 GCA_027492515.1 Hyphomonadaceae bacterium | reverse complement strand
TTTGAGTTTAAAACTTATAAATCGTTAAATAAAAATTGATTCAAGTTTAAAAATCACACCTTGGTGTGTGGTTTCAAAGTTACCATTTAATGCAGATATAATTGAGTAAATACTAATAACGGCGATAAAGCGAAACAAGAACACCTTGAACCTTAACCTGATCAGGGCCAAAGATACGGGTTTCGTATCGCGGATTGGCGGCCTCTAGTGCAATTGATTTTCCACGTTTGCGAATACGTTTCAGTGTTGCTTCCTCATCATCAATAAGGGCAACAACAATATCACCAGTTTCAGCACTTTCAGTACGGCGTAAAATAACAATATCACCCTCTAAAATGCCAGCCTCAATCATAGAATCACCACGCACCTCAAGTGCATAATGCATTTCAGGCGCAAGGCTATCAGGTGCATTAACACTGCCAATTTCATTTTGAATAGCGGCAATCGGCACGCCCGCAGCAATTTTGCCAAGGATTGGAATATTTTGATTAGCAATATTGGAATGAGAAGGCTTTTCAAATTCAACAACATTGCGTGGTTTTGAGCTAGAGGCTTGTTCGGCCTGCGGTAATTTAATAACTTCTAAGGCACGTGCGCGGTGTGCAAGGCGGCGAAGAAACCCACGTTCTTCAAGCGCAGAAATAAGGCGGTGAATCCCTGATTTTGAGGCCAAATTAAGGGCATCTTTCATTTCATCAAAAGAAGGAGAGACGCCATCTTTTTGTAAGCGCTCATTAATGAATAAAAGTAATTCATGTTGTTTTGAAGTAAGCAATTCAAAAACTCCCTTAAATAAATTTAGAAACAATGCGAATCTAATTTAAAAACCTTCACAAAATGTGAACCAATCAAGAACGTTCTATCTATGTTCTTTTGATTTGTAAAGCATTAATATGAATTTTAGCATTGTTTATGTGATGGGGGTTTTTGCCATTTTAACTTATTTGTTCTAAAGGGTTTTTATGAAAGTAAGATTTGCACCATCACCGACCGGAAAATTGCATGTTGGCAATATTCGCGTCGCCCTAATGAATTATCTGTATTGTAAAGCGAATGAAGGCAAATTTTTGCTTCGTATTGATGATACTGATTTTGTCCGTTCAACCAAAGAATTTGAAGAAGGCATTCGTACCGATTTGAATTGGCTTGGTATTAAATGGGATGAAATGGAATATCAGTCAAAAAGAAGCGATATTTACGACAAGGCGCGTGATGATTTAATTGCCAAAGGGCTTTTATACCCATGCTATGAAAATTCTGAGGAATTGGATGTTAAACGTAAAATCCTTACTTCTATGGGTAAGCCGCCAATTTACGATAGGGCCGCGCTAAAACTTGCGGACGAAGAAAAAAGTGCTTTAGAGGCAAGTGGTCGTAAACCGCATTATCGCTTTAAGCTTTCTGGTAAACGTGTTGTCTGGAATGATTTGGTGCGTGGTCAACAAACAGTTGATACATCATCAATGTCTGACCCTGTTCTAATAAGAGAAGATGGCGCATATTTATATACATTACCAAGCGTTGTTGATGATGTTGATTTGGCTGTTACACACGTGATTCGCGGTGAAGACCACGTCACAAATACTGGTGCACAAATCGAGATTTTTGAAGCTTTATCAGGCACACGCCCAGAATTCGGTCACTTTCCATTATTGGTTGGTAAAGACGGCGAGGGGTTGTCAAAACGCCTTGGTTCGCTTTCAATTGAAAGCATGCGCCAAGAAGGCACATCGCCAATGGCGATTTTAAGTTTGCTTGCAAAACTTGGAACTTCTGATCCTGTTGAAGCGGTTAAAAATATTGATGATTTGATTGCTGGCTTTAGTTTTGCAAAAATTGGCCGTGCGCCGGCGCGTTTTTCACCTGATGATGTTGCGCGTCTTGATGTTCAATTGCTTCATATGTCAACTTATGACGAAGTTAAAAGCAAATTAGGCGAAATTAATGCCGATTTAGGTGCTGATTTTTGGGAAATTATACGTCCAAATATAAATAGGATTGAAGATACAAAAATTTGGGTTGACGTTGTTAATGGCGCTATTGAGCCAATTATTGATGACGCGGCATTTTGTGAAAAAGCCATTACATGCCTGCCTGATACCGACCTTAATTTAGAATCATGGTCACAATTTACGAATAAAGTTAAAGAATCAACTGGAGCGAAGGGCAAGGAGCTTTTCATGCCGCTTCGTAAAGCACTTACGGGGCAATCACATGGCCCAGATATGGGGCGACTTTTCCCAATGATTGGAATTGAAAAAGCTAAATCAAGACTTAAAGGTCAAAAGTCATAAAAAAAGCCCCGATATCGGGGCTTTTATTTTATGTATTAGATGACAGTGTTTTTTATCATATCTTCCATTGCCGGAATTACTTCTTCGGAACTGTCAACAACGCGAAATGAACTTAAAAACGCTTCAGGGACAAGGCTTTGTTTCACAAATTGTTCCATAAGATCAACAAGTGGTTGCCAAAATTGTTTATCCACAAATACGATTGGCTTTTTATGAAGTTCAAGGCGATACCAAGAAAGGGTTTCAATTACTTCTTCTAAAGTGCCGATGCCGCCTGGAAGAACTGCAAAAGCGTCTGATTCGGCGAATAGAAGCCATTTGCGCTCATGCATTGTATCAACCATGATTGTTTCAATTTCAGGATGTGGCAATTCCCATTTTGTCAAAAAATGTGGCATTACACCTAATACTTTACCACCCAACTCATGTGCTGCACGACTAGAAGCACCCATAAGGCCAACATCACCACCGCCATAAACTAAGCGTCTTCCAGATTGGGCGATTAATTTGCCAAGGCTTGTCGCAAGATCAATATATTTTTTATCGGCTTTGTTAGAAGCACTGCAATACACACAAATAGAATTTATTTTCATTATTCCTCACATTCTTATTGTTTTTAAATAGGTCTTTTTCGTTACATTAACATGAATATATGCACTAAATCCTTAAAGGCAAATTTGCTTTGCATGATGTAAATGTAAAACAAAATCTAAAACAAAAAACCGCAGGTAAAAACCTGCGGCAATTTTTGTCGGTAGTATTTAAAGTGGCTCCCCGAGCAGGGCTCGAACCTGCGACCCAGCGATTAACAGTCGCTTGCTCTACCGACTGAGCTATCGAGGAACAACGAGGGGGTGTTTAAGCAATGTGATTTGAATTGGCAAGTGTTGATTACATACAAATAACACAACAATGTCACATACTTGATTAAACACAAAAAAATAACGGAGAACCGATGGTTCCCCGCTTGGAAGTGTTGGGTATGGTGGGGTGTCTAAAAGAGAAGACATTATGGTTAATAGAGTAATAACCTTAATGAAGCGTTAAAGAAAATTGGTTTGCGCAAATAAACCTAAGAAATAAACAAATCAAAGGGGCGCATGATAATTTTATGGGAAATTTGGAGGCCTCGCCCAGAATCGAACTGGGGTACACGGATTTGCAATCCGCTGCGTCACCACTCCGCCACGAGGCCAACAAGGCGCTATCTAACAGAGGAATTCTAAACACTCAATGATTAAGAATGTAATTTTTAAAATTAAACTGCAATTATTATCAATGATTAGCTTTTGATAATCTTTAGCAAAAGCATTTGGGCGCTTGTATAAAAGTTGGTATTAGTTCATTTGGCGTATAGACCTTTTGTTCAGTCTGCGATAATGCAGTTTTATAACAAAAATATGGTATTAACCGCATTCAATATGCAATTTTGTGCAGGAAATTTAACCGTGACAGTTTCTTATGAAGAACAACGCAAAAATATGATTGAAAGCCAAGTAAGGACGAATGATGTTTCTGACCTTGCTTTAATAAACGCTATGTCAAAAATTGCCCGTGAAAACTTCGTTGATGAAAATAATCAAAAATTTGCATATGCAGAATTAGATGTAAAATCTAAATCTGGACGCACCTTAATGAAGGTTCGCGATTTTTCAAAACTTGCGCAAGCTGCACAAGTTAATGCAGGTGAAAAAGTCCTTATTATTGGTGGTTCATCTGGCTATAGTGCCGAAGTATTCACGCAAATTGGCGCTGATGTAACAATTGTTGATACTATAAAATGTGATTTCAAAAACTTTGTTACATCTGATTTATCAAATCTTGAAAATATCGCTGATGATTCTTTTGATTTGATTTTTGTTGATGGTGGTGTGGAGACTATTTCAAAAAAATGGTTTGCTAAGTTGAAAAATAATGGCCGTCTTGCTGTAATTAATTATCTTACAAATGTTGGCGTGGCGCAAATTTATGTTAAGTCTAATAATGTGGTTGCCTCGAAAAATTATTTTGAAGCAAAACCGCCAAAAATGCCTGAATTTATGCGTCAGGTTGAATTTACCCTGTAGTTGCAGAATGCACCAGAAAAAATCTAGTGAAAATTTTGTTTATTTATTAATTGAATCGGGTAATCGTATCTTTTGGTTTAATCCAAGTTTGGAAGTGATTCCTTTCAAATAGATATGCAGCCAAGTTTAGGGGGCTATATGAGCGCGGCAGAAGCACAATCAGAACCGACCATGGAGGAAATCCTTGCCTCTATTCGTAAGATTATATCTGAAGATGACGTGAAACCTCAGGAAGATGATACTTCTGGTATGGGTGGCTTTGACGATGTTCTTGAACTTAGTTCAGCACCTGAACCTGTGGCAGCAAACGAGCCTGAACATGTTGAGGCAGATTTTGACTTTGATTCTTTAGGTGTTGAACCAGAGCCTGTGTTTGAAGAGCCTGAGGTTCATCATTTTGACGAAGAAGATGAAGTAATTGCCGTCGATTATGAACCTGAACCTCAACCTGAACCAATTTTCGCAAGCCCTGAGCCGGTTTCTTTTGATGAACCGCAACCTTATGTCGAGCCAAGAGATTATACACCGCGCACAACCAATATTCCGCCGCATTTGGCAGAATCAATTGGTCTAATTGGTGCGGGCGCTGCAAATGCGGTTTCTGATTCATTCGCAAAACTTGGGCCGGCTTTACCTGGTCATTTTGCATCTGGTGCAAGTGTTGAAGAATTGGTGGCATATTTGCTTAAGCCAATGCTTAAAGAATGGCTTGATAGCAATCTTCCACGCATCGTTGAGGAGCGTGTTGAGGCCGAACTTGCAAGAATTGCACGCCGCGGCTTCTAAATATTGCATAAATTGCACTATTTAATTCAGTTTTAAGGCTTTTTAGGCTTCAAATTTCATTCCCTCGCGTGGTAATAGCGCGGGGGTATTTTATTAAGCGGTATTCGCACAGGTATATTATGATTGATCAACATTTCACGCCAAATTCTTCTGAACCAAAAATTTATGAAAAATGGGAAAAATCAGGTGCATTTTCACCGATAAAAGATGAAAATGCGCAAACTTTTTCAATGGTGATTCCACCGCCGAATGTTACTGGCTCGCTTCATCTTGGTCATGCGCTTAATAATACTTTGCAAGACATATTGGCACGTTTTGAACGTATGCGTGGTAAAGCTGTTTTGTGGCAACCTGGCCTTGATCATGCCGGTATTGCAACGCAAATGGTGGTTGAACGTCAATTGGCACAAGCGGGCGGCAATGAAAGCCGCGCCTCTTTAGGGCGTGAAAAATTTATTGAACGCGTATGGGAATGGAAGGCTGAATCAGGCGGAACAATTGTAAATCAACTTCGCCGCCTTGGTGCATCATGCGATTGGTCACGCGAACGTTTCACAATGGACGAGGGCCTATCTGCTGCTGTTCGTAAAGTTTTTGTTCAATTGCATAAAGAAGGTTTGATTTACCGCGATAAACGCCTTGTAAATTGGGATCCACATTTCCAAACCGCGATTTCAGACCTTGAAGTTATCAATGAGGAAAAAGACGGTCATTTTTGGCATTTCAAATACCCACTTGAAAATGGCGAGACTTATGAATTTCCAATTGCCTATGATGATGAAGGCAATCCAACGGAATTTGAAACCAGAAATTATATTGCAATTGCAACAACCCGCCCTGAAACAATGCTTGGTGATGGTGCGGTTGCGGTTCACCCATCTGATAAAAGATATGCGCCAATCGTTGGAAAACGCGTTTTATTGCCATTAGCTGATAGATATATTCCAATTATTGCTGATGAATATCCTGACCCTGATTTTGGTTCTGGTGCCGTAAAAATCACGGGTGCGCATGATTTCAATGATTATAAAGTTGCAAAACGCCATGATTTGCCAATGTATATCCTTATGGATGAACAAGCGCGAATGATGGATGCGGATTATGTTCCACCAAAATATCGCGGGCTTGATAGGTTTGAAGCGCGCAAGCAAGTTGTTGCTGATATTGATGAACTTGGCCTTCTTGAGAAAATTGAAGACAAAAAAATCATGCAACCAATTGGCGATAGGTCAGGGGTTGTTATCGAACCATATTTGACAGACCAATGGTATGTTGATGCCAAAACCTTGGCAATCCCTGCGCTTGAAGCGGTAAAATCTGGCGAAGTGAAGTTTGTTCCTGATAATTGGAAAGAAACTTATTTTCAATGGATGGAAAATATCGAGCCATGGTGTGTTTCGCGCCAATTATGGTGGGGGCATCGTATTCCCGCATGGTACGACCAAGACGGCAATATTTTCGTTGAAGAAACGCAAGAAGAAGCAATCGCAGCCGCTAAAGCTAAACATGGCAAAGATGTTGAATTGCGCCGTGATGATGACGTTCTTGACACTTGGTTCTCATCTGGATTGTGGCCGTTTTCAACGCTTGGCTGGCCAGAGCAAACACCTGAACTTGCGCGTTTTTATCCAACAAGCACGCTTGTAACTATGTTTGACATTATCTTCTTCTGGGTTGCAAGAATGATGATGTTTGGTTGCCATTTTACTGGCAAAGCGCCATTTAAAAATATCATTATTCATAGCCGCGTGGTTGATGAAAAAGGTAAGAAAATGTCAAAATCAAAGGGCAATATTATTGACCCTGTTCCTTTGATTGATGAATTTGGCGCTGATTCTTTACGTTTCTGCCTTGCAATTGCCGCAGGCCCAGGCCGTGATATTCGTATGAGTGCGAAACGCGTTGAAGGTTATCGTAATTTCGGTACAAAATTATGGAATGCCGCCCGCTTTGCGCAAATGAATGAATGTGTTCTTGGTGAAGATTTTGATCCTTTAAATCTTCAAAATACAATCAATCAATGGATTGTTTCGGAAATTGCAAAAACCGCAAATAATGTTGAAAATGCATTGTCAGCACATCGTTTTGATGAAGCTGCAACATCACTTTATAACTTTATTTGGGGTGTTTTGTGCGATTGGTATCTTGAACTTATCAAGCCATTATTAAATGGCGATGATGAAATTGCAAAGAATGAAACCCGTCAAACTTTGGCGTGGGCAATTGAAAACACACTTAAATTATTACACCCATTCATGCCGTTTTTGACCGAAGATTTATGGGAAAAAACTGCTGAATTTACGCTTAAACGCGATGGTCTATTAATAAGCGAACAATGGCCAAAATTTGGCGCTGAATATATAAATGACGCATCAAATAAGGAAATTAATTGGGTAATCGAGCTGATAAATGGTATTCGTTCATTGCGGGCGCAGGCGAATATTTCTGCGGGTGCAAAAATCCCTGCGATTCTTGTTGGTGCAAATGATGAAAGTTCAAAATTACTTGAAAAATATCAAGGTGAAATCGACCGATTGGCGCGCCTTGAATATTCAACAAGCGCCAAAGAAACGCCAAAAGGCGCAGTTAGTTTTGTTCATAATGAGGCTATTTTAGCGCTTCCACTTGAAGGTGTGCTTGATGTAAATGCAGAACTTGCACGCCTCAAAAAAGAAATTACTCGCTGCGAGGGTGAAATTTCAAAAGTTGCAAGCAAGCTTTCAAACGAAAATTTTGTTGCACGCGCCCCTTCTGAAATTATTGATGAACAACGCGAACGTATGGCATCATATGAACTTGAAAAAACGCAATATAACAATATATTAAAGACATTATCTGAGATTTAATATTAATTATTTTGCAAAATAATATTCTATAAAATAAAAGAATATAGTTATTGCCTCTATTTTTTAGCCTTAAAAATAGGGGCAATATAGATATTATTCCAAAAATGATTGGAGTTGTCATGGCAAAATATTTTTTAATACCAGGTTTCAGGGGAAGTGATGAAAATCACTGGCAATCATTTTGGCTAAAATCATTACCTAATGCACAATTAATTGTGCAAGATAATTGGGGTGCAAATGTTACCAAAGATGATTGGGTATCGCGTTTAGAGGCAACATTACAATCAGAAGATTTATCACAAGTAATCCTAATTGGTCATTCATTGGGTGTTGCCACAATCATTCATTGGGCAAACCAATATAGTCATAAAATTCGCGGCGCATTATTAGTTGCCCCAACAAATGTTGACCAGATGGCGCAACCGATTGACGCAATTGGATTTGCACCAATGCCATTAAATAAACTAAATTTCCCATCAATTATTATCGCCAGCACAAATGATATATGGATAGATATTGACAAAGCGCAAGAATATTCAAAGATTTGGGGCTCTGAATTTGAAAATATTGGTGCGCAGGGTCATATTAATTCTGATTCAAAACTAGGCGAATGGGAAGTTGGGCGTAAAATCTTAGAAAGATTATAAAATCGATTTAGATATTTTTGAAAAATATTCAAAGATTTCATTATCATGCATTTTCAAAATTTTAAAAATTTCATCGCGGCTTTTATTCATAAGACCAAATCTCATAAATATATTTTCATGAAAATTATTGGATGCGGTTTTTAAAACCAATCTTAGTTGCTCTAATAAATCTTCACCGCGATGCGATGCATGGGCAAGGAAAATGTGTTTATCAATTATCTCTTCGTGCGGAACAAGCCAATCAATAAGGTTTTTTAAACCGCCCGGTATTGAATGAATATATTCAGGGCATGAAATTAAAATAGCGTCACAATTTTTGACTTTGTTTAATAATGTTTTGATTATATCAGGTGATTGTTCAACATCATCAATTGAGAATATCGGAAGCTTTTTTAAATCCCCAAAGATTTCAATTTCAAAATTTTCTGGCGCGTTTTCTTTTAAAAATTCAAGCAAATATGAATTTGTGCTTTGTTCGCGAACACTACCCGATATTGCAAGAATTTTTATTGTTTTTTGCATTATAATGCCTTTATTGCTGCGCGCGCTAGTTCATCACAACGCTCATTTTCTATGTGTCCTGCATGGCCTTTTACCCAATTCCAATTAACTTTATGACGTGAATTTGCCGCATCAAGTCTTTGCCAAAGGTCTGCGTTTAAAACTGGTTTATTGTCTGCCTTTTTCCAATTTTTCTTCTTCCACCCAAAAATCCATTTGGTAATGCCATCCATTACATATTTACTATCG
>JAPUEP010000178.1 GCA_027492515.1 Hyphomonadaceae bacterium | reverse complement strand
GAAGCTGATTGCCAAAATATTGTGCGATTTCGCTGTTTCGGCACTATTTAGGACATTACCTTTTTCATCACGCACGATTGCAAAACCACGCTCTAAAGTGCGATGATAATCAAGGGAATTTAATAATTGACCAATTGAAGCCAATTTATCATTGCGCTTTTGATTTAAAACCTCACCTGCGATTACAAATCTTTTAAATGCATTATCAAGTTTCAATATTTGGTTTTTAATATTTTCATTTTCGGCGCGCGCCATATTGCGAATTGAAAGTTTAAGGCGATTATCAAATTCGGATAATTTATGTTTTTTGACAATTAAATTTGTTGAAAGCAGATTTGGCGAAAATTTTGCACTGGCCTTTTCAATTGCCGATTTTGATAATTGCAATTTACCAATCATCGAAGGCACAAATTTCAATTCCAATAAATCAAGACGCTGACGCAAATTTGAAAATAGATTGTCCGATTTTGGCATTGCGCCAATAATTGCGCGCAATGAAAGTTTCGCGCTTTCAATCTTACGCATATTATATGAAATAATGCGTGAGCCCAAGGTTTCAACCCGCGCGATTAATTCAGAACGAACCGGAACCGCCATTTCCGCCGCACCCGTTGGGGTTGGCGCGCGCAAATCGGATGCATAATCAATTAATGTAGTATCGGTTTCATGCCCCACCGCAGAGATAAGTGGGATTTTGGAATTTGCTGCGGCACGCACCACAATTTCTTCGTTAAAGCACCATAAATCTTCGATTGAGCCACCGCCCCGCGCAACAATTAAAACATCAGGGCGTGGCACATCGCCATTGGGTTCAATCGCGTTAAAGCCTTCGATTGCATGAACAATTTGTTCGGCGGCCTTATCACCTTGAACCAAAACGCGCCATAATAAAACATGGCTTGGGAATCTGTCTGAAATGCGATGAAGAATATCGCGTATTACCGCCCCAGTTGGCGAAGTTATCACGCCAATAGTTTTTGGCAAAAATGGGATTGGCTTTTTCTTTGCAGGGTCAAACAGGCCTTCGGCGGCAAGGCGTTTTTTACGCTCTTCAAGCTGTAATAATATTGCCCCCATACCTGCGGGTTAGAGGCAATAGATAATTAATTGATAACGCGAATGCCCTGCATAGGTTGTGATTTTTCCAGTAGCAATAACTTCAAGCCCTTCTTCGGGTTTGATTTTAAGATTGCTTGCCACGCCTTTCCAAATGATGCCATTTATGACGGCATCCTTATCTTTCAAATCAAGATAAATATGGCCTGATTTTGGAATGGTCACGCGCCCACATTCGGCGCGCACACGAACATGCGAAAACCCTTGCTCTAATGAGCGTTTGATGGCGTTTGATAATTCGGAAACCGAAAATTCCGGAACATTCGCAATATTTGATGTATCGTTTAAAATGACCATAGGCTTTAATAACTTGGGTTTGCGCCAAGTTTCAAGCCCAAAGCGCAAAAATGCCGTGAAACAAATATTTCACGGCATTTTAAAATCTAATTTCTTTGCGCAAGTAAAACTTCGGCAATTTGCACAGCGTTTAACGCTGCGCCTTTGCGAAGATTGTCATTGCTTAGGAATAATGCAAGACCGTGTTTTACAGTTGGATCATTGCGAATACGACCAACAAATACAGGGTCTTTTCCTGTTGCCTCAAGCGGGTTTGGAACATTGGTCACAACCACACCTTCGGCATTTGATAGGATTTCCAATGCTTTTTGCGCGGATATTTCGTTTTCAAATTCGGCATTGATTGACAATGAATGACCAGTGAAAACAGGAACGCGAACACAAGTTCCTGAAACTGGAAGTTCTGGAATTTCCAAAATTCTGCGGCTTTCGTTACGAAGTTTTATTTCTTCTTCTGTGTAACCATCTTCGGCCAATACATAATTTAGTGGAACAACGTTAAAAGCAATCGGCACGGCCCATTTTTGCGGCGCAGGGAATGAAACATTTTCAGGATTGCGCGCAAGTTCACCGCAATTTTCCTGTGTTGCGTGAATTTGGGTTTCAAGTTCATTGCAGCCTGCAACGCCGCCCCCTGAAACCGCCTGATAAGTGCTTACCACAAGGCGTTTTAGGCCAGCAGCAGCATGAAGTGGTTTTAAAACAGGCATTGCCGCCATTGTGGTACAGTTTGGATTGGCAATAATTCCTTTAGGAATTGATTTTAGGGCGTGTGGATTAACTTCGGAAACCACCAAGGGAACATCAACATCATCGCGCCATGCCGATGAATTATCAATTACAATTGCCCCAGCCGCCGCAACTTTGGGCGCAAGTTCGCGCGATGTTGAACCACCCGCCGAAAAGAAAACAATATCAAGGCCGCTAAAATCAGCAATTGCCGCATCTTCCACCACAATATCTTCATTGCCACATTTAACAACATTACCCGCAGAGCGCGAAGATGCAAAAAGCCGCAAAGTTTTATACGGGAAATTTCGGTTCAAAAGCAATTGGCGCATCATTTCGCCAACAAGGCCAGTTGCGCCAACGATACCAATATTTGGTGGGTTATTCATTTTTCACTTTCTCCTGATTATGCGAAAAAGGGGCATAAAAAAACCCCGCTTTCGCGGGGTTTGTCTTGGATAATACCTTATAATTAAGCGCACACACCAACAAACCCCGCATTGCGAGTTTTCTTAATGGTAATCTTAATTGTCATTTGGCTTATCATGCGCGCCAAATATCGGCAAATTTTTGCCCTGTCAACCATTAAAACAATATTCCATGCAAGAATTAACACAGAACCCACACCCAAAAGAAAAAAAATACCAAAATCACAGCAAGTCACCGCGATGAGCCCCAAAAAGTTGAAGACTTTTTGGACAAGGTGAAGAGCAAAATTCGCTTCGGCGAATTTTCAATCAAACATGTCAATAAAAATCAAAAACCACGCTTTTTGATTTTTATTGTCCGCATGAAACCGAATTGCTAAGTGAGGCCGAAGGCCGAAGGCGGCAATTCGAAATTACAGCCCCGGATCAAACGTTGCCACATCAGTATCAAAAACTTGATCCATAGTTTCAGCGCAACAATCTTTTTGTACGCAACCAATTGTTTTGGCAGGAATTCCCGCAACGGTGCAGCCAGAGCGAACTTCTTTTAAAACCAATGAACCCGCCGCAATGCGTGCATTTTCGCCAACTTTAATATTGCCCAAAACTTTTGCGCCCGCGCCAATTAAAACGCCATTGCCAATTTTTGGATGCCTATCACCGCCAACTTTACCAGTGCCGCCCAAAGTTACATCATGCAACATTGAAACATTATCGCCAACCACCGCAGTTTCGCCAATAACGATACCAGTTGCATGGTCAATAAACACACCTTTACCAATTTTTGCCGCAGGGTGAATATCAACTTGGAATAATTCAGACATTAGGCTTTGTAGGTGCAAGGCCATAAAATCACGCCCATCACGCCATAATTGATGCGCCAAACGATAAGATTGAAGCGCAGCAAAACCCTTATAATAAAGGAATGGTTGTAGATATGAAAGGCATGCAGGGTCACGTTCGCGCACAACCTCAATGTCACGCAAAGCGGTTTCAACAAGATTTGGATTAGCCTCATAAATCGAAAGGAAAACATCGCGCAATTGCATTGCATTCAAGTCTTGTGAACCCAATTTTTGCGCCAAGTGATAGGCCAAAGCCTTATCAAGGCTTTCATGGTTTAGGATTGTTGCATGAAGGAAACTTGCCAAAGTTGGTTCCATACCTGCCGCCGTTGCCGCCTCGATACGTAATTTTGACCAAATACCGCCATTAGCTTTGGAGAAAATAATTTTATTTGGCCTATTTATTTCGTTTGCAACAACACTCATGACATAGCTTTCTTTGTCAGGTCTATATGGGGTTATATTTTTGTATTTAAAGGGTGATACTTAATATAATGCAAAATCATTTTACTATATTCAATTTATTTATAAACAGAGTGGAATTTCGATTATTCAAGCCAAAACAGAATATTTTTCTTTGGTTTTAATGCAAACTTTAATCGGCAAAAACCATTTATAATGCTAAAGACGTGTGAAATTTAAAGGCGAAAAATGACAATTAAACTTCCAAATGAAAATGATATCCTTCCTATTCCAAGCGAAAATGAAGCCCTAAAGGAAGTTTTGCGCACTAGGCGTTCGGTAAAAATCCTTGATTTTGACCCTGAACATGGCCCAAATTCTGACGAATTGCATGATATTTTATCGCTTGCAAATCGCGTTCCTGATCATGGCAAGATTGCACCTTGGCGTTTTATAATTTTACAAAATGATGCGCGCATGGATTTAGGCAATAAAATGGCCGATATTCTTAAGGCAAAAACACCAAATATGGACGAAAACCATTATCATATGGAGCAAAATCGTTTCATGCGCTCCCATAGTGTTGTGATTATGATTTCAAGCCCGCATTTCCACCATCCAAAAGTTCCAGTATGGGAACAAGAATTGGCGTGTGGCGGCCTTGGCTATAATATTACTTTGGCGGCAAATGCATTTGGTTTTGTTGCCACATGGCTTTCGGAATGGCCGATGTTTGATGATGATATAAAAACACTTTTGAACCTTGGTGAAAATGAACGTATTGCGGGGTTTTTCTATATTGGCAAAACCAATAAAAACCCAATTGAGCGCGAAAGAAAAAGTGTTGATAGCCTGATACAAGTTTGGAAATAAATGGCGCAATTAAAAGAGATTTTTGGCGCGTTTTTAGCACCAAACCAAATTATATCTGACAAAGATATTATCGCCCCACACCTTAAAGAATGGCGCGATAGATATTTTGGCAATTGTTCCCTTATGCTTTTGCCGCAAAGCACGCAAGATGTTCAAAATATTGTAAAAGCTGCCAATTTGCATGATTTAAAATTATGCACACAAGGCGGTAATACGGGCATTGTTGGCGGGCAAATCCCGCAAGATGAAATTCTTATTTCGATGAAAAATATGAATAAAATCATCGAAACCCGCCCCGATGATGATTGTATGATTGTTGAAGCGGGTGCAATTTTGGAAAATGTGCAAAATACCGCATATTATAATGAAAGACTTTTCCCGCTTTCACTTGCATCGCAAGGTTCGGCAACGATTGGTGGGCTTATATCAACCAATGCGGGTGGTGTTCATGTTCGCAAATATGGCATGATGCGCCAATTAATCATGGGGCTTGAAGTAGTTTTGCCAAATGGTGAAATCTATCATGAATTATCCCCGCTTCGTAAAGACAATACGGGCTATGATTTAAAACAATATTTTATTGGCGCAGAAGGCACATTGGGAATTATAACCAAAGCGACATTGAAACTTTTCCCAAAACCAAAATATTCACGCGTTGCGATGATTGGCGTAAATTATGCAAGCGAGTTAATCGCAATTTTGCACAGCATTGAAAGCGAATGCGAATTTTTATCTGCGTTTGAAATGATAAATGCCAATGCATTACAATTTGGGCTTAAAAACTTGCCAAATGCGCGTAATCCATTGGATAAAATATATCCATATTTGGCGCTTTTGGAATTTACGTCTAATTCCTTTGAACCCTCTGAATTAATTGAAAATATATTGGCAAGATTGATGGAAATCGGCTTAATAAAAGATGCCGTCATCTCAATCAATGAAGCCCAAATGCATGAATTTTGGGCGCTTCGTGAGGGTATGAGCGCGGCACAAAAGCCCGAAGGTCGCGCCGCAAAGCATGATATAAGTGTGCCAATTTCAAAAATTCCACAATTCCTTGAAATGGGTGAAAAATGCGCGCAATCAATTGTTCCAAATGCGCGCATTGCCGCCTTTGGTCATATTTCGGATGGCAATATTCATTATGATGTGGCACGCCCAATTGATATGGCTGATTGGGTTTTCCAAGATTTTGTGCCCGCAATTAATAAATCAATTCATGATTTAGTGGTTTCACTTGGCGGTTCAATAAGTGCAGAGCATGGCATCGGAATTGGGCGGCGCGATGAATTTATCGCGCGCGAGCCAAAACCGCATTTGGATTTAATGCGCACAATTAAAAAATCATTTGATCCAAATAATATACTTAATCCGCGCGTTTTGCTTTAATCGGAAATTTTCGTTCCCTTGGTTTCTTTTGCCATTGCAAGGGCAAATACACTTAATATTAAAAGTGGCGATAAATAAATAAGCGCTTGATTTGTTTTGATTAAATTAGATGCAAAAATACTTACAATCTGCACACCAAAAAATGCGGCAAGACTTGAAAAAATTTCCGTACCTGCAATGGCGGTTGCCCTTGATTCAGTGTCCACACTTTCGGTTACAAGGGCGCGGCTTGATGCCATAAAGGCAAAATAACCCAATAGGCCGCAACCATAAGCAATCGAAACCATTACAAAATTCGAAAGATTATAAGCCAATACAAGGCCAATTCCACTTATAATTATTGAACTATAACCAACAATCTTACGGCCCAAAATATCACATAATCTTCCGCCATAAATTGTGCCAAACATGCCAACAATTCCCGCAAATACCGATAATTTGGTAATGCCAGCAGGGTGCCAGCCCATATCATTCTGCAAATATTGGGAAATAAGCGACAAAGCCGGCGACATTGGAACCCAATATAAAAACAAACACGCACTTAAGATAATGAATGGCTTCTTATGACGTTTAATGGCATCCATTGGATGAAGATGCCCTGCATGGCTTGATTTTGCGCTTTCAAAGGCCTTGCTTTCTTTTAAGGCAAACATCCAAATTATGGCAAGAATGAAAGGTAAAGCACCAAATAAATACATTTTGCGCCATGAATTAATGTCTTCGCCCACAAAGCCATATCCAATAAGTGCGATTGCATCACCCATAGTCCCAAATACCGCCAAAAGCCCAAGTAAAAGCCCGCGTTTATTTGGCGCCGCCGCTTCGGCAATTAAAACCACCGCCAATAATTCGCCAATCATTGTAAAAAGGCGGGTTAAAAACAAACCGATTAAAAGCATTTGCCCCGTCTGTGCACGGGCCACATAAATTGCCGCCGCCGAAAAACCAACAACAGACATAAGAAAAATTGGCTTGCGCCCAAATTTATCGGCAAAAAATGTAATCAAAATCGCAGGCAAAGCACCAAGTTTTACAAAGGATGTAATCTTTTGAATTTGGGCATCATCAAGGTTTAATGATTGCTGTAATTGCGGAATTGTAAGCGTTGAAAGCTGAAAATCATAGCGGCTTGTTAAATAAGCACCCCCGACTAAAATTAATAAAAGCCAAGTTTCAAAAGGTATTTTATCGTTATTTTGCAAATCGCCCCCGCTTATTCCCAATTTGCAAAATGTGCAAAGCAGGATATTTGTTTTTTTCTTTAATAAGTGGTTTGATTGATTATGAAAAGCAAAAAAGCAAAATATATTGCTATTTTAATCGGCGCCTTTGGTGTTTTGGGTCTTATGCAGCCCACCCAAGATAATCAACAAAACCCTGATATGCCGGCACTTGACCCTTCATTAAGTGTTGAAGTGCCACCAGATACAAATATTCAAAAGCCAAAACTTCAAGAAAATCAAATTCAATCGCAAACCGATTGGATGCCCGCACCTGATAATGAAGAATTTCAGGCGCAAATTGCCAATGAACCTGAAATCAATGTGGTAAAATCAAAAAAACCAAAACTTGGCGATTTAGGTATTTCCGATGATTGGAGTAATTGGGCATCGCAAAACGAGCTTGAAGATCAAAACATAATTGACCAAACAATTCATAGAAAACGCGAAATTGATCCTGCCAAAAAGCTTGATTTAATGGAATTATCAAGATTATTGGGAACATTACATGCAATAAGGGTTTCATGTACTGGTGCGGGTGATCAAACATATCGGTCAAAAATGAATGCCCTGCTTGACCTTGAAGCGCCAAGTGCAACCTTCATAAGTGAACCCCTTACAATTTCTTTTAATCAGGGTTTTGAATCATTTGGCGGCGGCGAAAAACCCTGCCCAAATGACAATGGCAAGACAGAGGCCGTTTATGCGCGCAAAGGTTTTGAATATGCAAATAAGATGGCGCAATATTATTTAAAACTCGCGCAGAATGATACAAAAAATTAAAATTTTTCAAAAGCAATTCAAATTTTCCACATAATATTAATCATTGCAACCTAAAATACTTAATTCAACCAATTATTAGTGGTGAATTTGATGCAAGAAAATGGCTATAAGTGCCTAATAATTGAAGACAGCCATGTTCAAGCAAAAGTTATATCACTTATGCTTGGCCAATGTGGTTGGAATGTTTTCATTGCCTCAAACCTTAGTGACGCATGTAGCGCGGCAAAAAACGATAATTTCGAACTAATACTTGCTGATTTGGTTTTACCCGATGCAACATCTGGGCAATCAATAAATAAAATGCGTGAATTATCACCTAATTCGCTTATTGTTGCCATGAGTGCTAGCGATCAAATAAACCGCTCTGATTCCGTATTGCAAAAGGCAAAAGCAAATGGTGCATCATTCTTATTGTCCAAGCCTTTCACAATAGATCGTTTAAGGCCATTATTGGAAGAAGTTGAATTTCGAATTGAAACCAATGAAAGATTGCCACATATTTTGGTGGTTGATGATTCACAATCAATTCGAAAAATTTGCCATAATATTTTATCCGAAATTGGTTATCGCATTACCCTTGCAGAAACTATGAGCGAGGCACTCGATAAAGTCGATTTATTTGACTTGGACATTATCCTTAGTGATTTGCATATGCCAGGGATTGAACCAGGCAAGGCAATACCAGCAATTCGCAAAGCAATTCCATTAGTTGGCATTATCGCAATGTCGGGCAATGTTGATGAAGAATTACAACGAACCCTTTTGAACGGTGCCGATGCAATTGTTAGCAAGCCATTTGATGTGCGCACTTTGGTTGAGGCAATTGAAAATATTTTGCAAAACCGTGCAACAAGGCCGCCACAATTAGTCAATGAAATGATATAGAAAACATCGGGAAAAGGCATAAAATAACGCCGCCCGCAATTAGTAAAATTCCAAAAATTTTACGTTTGGATAAATGTTCCTTAAATTTTACCGCACCAATAATTATTGAACCCGGCGCTTCCACCAAAAGGTTTATTGCGCGAGGTAATGCAGCGGGAACAAGTGCCAAAGCCAAAAACCAAATAATTGATGACCCCGCCCCTGCAATTCCTGCGGCAAGACTTTCTTTCCATGATGATATGGCTTTTTGAAAATTCTTTGGTTCGAATAATTTAAGATAAATTCCAACCCCAAGCCCTTGAATGGCCTGTACAAACAAAACCGTAAAACAACTTGCAAAAATTGTTGGGCTTGGTTCAATTATCAATACTGAACGGCGAAACGCATTTGCAGAAATCGCACAAAAACAACCGCAAAGCAAACCCCATAACC